>CAZJHC010000011.1:0-24102 GCA_964545645.1 uncultured Saprospiraceae bacterium | reverse complement strand
GATTAAGATAAGTTTCCCTGATGGGGCCATCAGAGAGTATGAATCGGGTGTGACATCTCTGGACATCGCTAAGTCCATCAGCGAAGGATTGGCTAGGAATGTTCTATCGGCTTCTGTCAACGGTGAGGTTTGGGATGCTAACAGAGCCATTCATCAAGATGCTCGTATTAAATTCTATACCTGGAGGGACCAAGAAGGCAAGAAGACTTTTTGGCATTCGTCGGCGCATTTGATGGCAGAAGCCATTGAAGCCTTATATCCAGGCACCAAGTTTGGTATAGGACCTGCCATAGAAAATGGCTTTTACTATGACATTGATACTGGGGATACAGTGTTGTCAAGTGATGATTTCGGCAAGATAGAGGCCAAGATGAAAGAGCTTGCCAGTCAAAAGAGTGAATTTGTTCGCTCAGATATCTCCAAGAAAGAAGCCATATCATACTTTCAAGACAAAGATGATGAGTATAAATTAGAATTATTGGAAGGGCTTGAGGATGGCTCTATAACATTCTATCAACAAGGCAATTTCACTGATCTATGTCGAGGACCACATATTCCTAATACTGGCAGTATTAAGGCTATCAAGCTTATGAGTCTCGCTGGAGCATACTGGCGAGGTGATGAATCTCGGAAGCAGATGACAAGGGTTTATGCTGTTACCTTTCCCAAGAAGAAAGAATTAACAGAATACCTCGAACTACTCGAAGAGGCTAAAAAAAGGGATCATAGAAAATTGGGTGCAGAGTTGGAGCTATTTATGTTTTCGGAGAAGGTAGGTGCAGGATTGCCGATATGGCTACCCAAAGGTGCTGCACTGCGCACTCGTCTCGAAGACTTTCTCAAAAAAGAACAGATAAAGCGGGGCTATCAACCTGTCATCACACCTCATCTCGGCAAAAAGGAACTCTACATGACCTCGGGGCACTATGCGAAGTATGGAGAGGATAGCTTTCAGCCTATACACACTCCGAAGGAGGGAGAAGAATTCTTACTCAAACCAATGAATTGTCCTCATCACTGCGAAGTGTATGGTCATAAGCCAAGATCCTATAGAGATTTACCAATTCGGATTGCTGAGTTTGGAACGGTCTATAGATATGAGCAGAGTGGTGAGCTCCATGGGTTAACAAGAGTTAGAGGGTTTACTCAGGATGATGCTCATATTTTTTGTACTGATGATCAACTCAAAGAAGAGTTTCTAAGCGTGTTGGAACTAACAAGACATGTCTTAGAAAAGTTGGGTTTTGATAACTATACAGCTCAGATATCTCTCAGAGACCCTGAGAATAAAGAAAAATATCTTGGCTCCGATGAGAGTTGGGATAAAGCCGAGAAGGCCATCATCGATGCGACTAAAGAAGTTGAACTGGATACTATTACAGAATTAGGGGAGGCCGCATTCTATGGACCCAAGTTAGATTTCATGGTCAAGGATGCTCTAGGACGATCGTGGCAGCTTGGAACCATACAGGTAGATTATCAATTGCCGGAGCGATTTGAATTAGAATATACGGGTAGTGACAATGCACCTCATAGACCAGTTATGATCCATAGAGCCCCTTTCGGCTCGATGGAGAGATTCATAGGAGTATTGACAGAGCATTGTGCAGGGCGATTTCCATTATGGTTGACGCCAGATCAATTTGCCTTGTTGCCTATTTCGGATAGATTTAATGATTTATGTCGAGAGATCCAGACACAATTAGCAGAACATGATATCCGTGGAGTTGTCGACGATCGCACAGAGTCTATAGGTAGAAAGATACGAGACACGGAGCTCAAAAAAATACCCTTTATGTTGATCATAGGTGATAAAGAAGCCGAATCAGGAACAGTATCAGTACGCAAGCAAGGAGAAGGTAATGTAGGCTCTCAAAAAATTGAAGAGTTCATAGCGTATTTTCAATCACAGTTGTAACTAAAGAGTTATGAATTTAAACCCAAAGCGTTATCTGATTACCTCTGCTTTGCCATATGCTAACGGCCCCTTGCATGTAGGTCACTTGGCAGGAGCTTACCTATCAGGAGATATTTATGCCCGATTCTTACGATGTATGGGCAAGGATGTCGTCTATATCTGTGGATCTGATGAGCATGGTGCCGCTATCACCATCAAGGCGATGAAGGAAGGCAAAGAGCCTAAAGAGATCATCGACACCTATCATGAATTATTCAAGGAAGCCTTTGATGCTTTAGGCTTCTCGTTTGATATTTATCATAGGACCTCTGAGGAAATTCATCATAAGACTTCTCAAGACTTCTTCAAGACGCTCTATGAAAAAGGAGAATTTATAGAAAAAGAGTCAGAGCAATATTATGATAATGAGGCTAATCAATTTTTGGCCGATAGATACATTACGGGTATCTGCCCTAAGTGTAACCACGATGCAGCTTATGGGGATCAATGCGAAAACTGTGGGAGCACCCTCAGCCCTACTGAACTAATAAACCCTAAGTCTACAATTTCTGGCTCAGAGCCTACACTGAAGAAAACAAAGCATTGGTATCTACAGTTGGACAAATATGAAGACTGGCTCAAAGAATGGATAAGTACAGGATATAAGGATGGTGAGCAACTGCACGATCCTTCGACATGGAAAAAGCATGTACTTGGGCAATGCAAATCATGGCTCGAAAGCGGCCTTCATCCAAGAGCAATGACTAGAGATCTTAACTGGGGAATAGATGTCCCTCAGGAAATAGAGGGCGCCCAAGGCAAAAAGTTATATGTATGGATGGACGCCCCCATCGGATATATCTCAGCCACTAAGCAATGGGCCCTCGACAATAATAAAGATTGGGAACCATACTGGAAAGACAAGGATACATCACTGGTTCATTTCATTGGAAAGGACAATATTGTATTTCATTGTTTGATTTTTCCGGCGATTCTCAATGCTCATGGAGGATATATCCTACCACAAAATGTACCGGCAAATCAGTTTGTCAATTTGGATGGTAAAAAACTGTCGACCTCCAGAAATTGGGCGGTATGGGTCAATGACTTCATAAAAGATTTGCCTGGCAAGCAAGATGAATTGCGCTACCATATGATCAAGAATATGCCGGAGCAAAAGGATAGCGATTTCACTTGGAAGGGATTTCAGGATAGTGTGAATAATGAGTTGGTTAATAACCTTGCCAATTTTGTCAATAGAGTGGTCGTCCTCACTAATAAATATTATGAAGGTCGAATTCCAGAGTATGATTTGAATATTGATTTTGTAAGTCCGTCGTCACAGGATTATGATGGTTATCATGATGGCGAGATGTTGCAATTGCATGATGATCTACAAGATCTAAATCAATGTTTGCGAAACTTTGATTTTAGAGGTGGGCTAAAAAAACTAATGGAAATTAGCAGCCAAGGAAATCAATTATTGCAGTTTAACGAACCTTGGAAGAAAATAAAACTTGATGCTTATCAAGATCTGGTCAAAGTCATTATGAATCTGGCCAATCAATATGTGACGGCACTCAGCGTCGCCATGTACCCATTTATGCCTCATGCCTCGGATAAGCTCAGAGATGCGCTAAACTTACCTCGAGTACAAGGACAATCAGAAATGATCAACTTACTGGTAGAATTATCTGAAGGAGAGGATCTTGTCAAAAAAGGGCATCAGATAAATAAGGCTTTTCATCTTTTTAGCAGGATTGATGATCAGGTCATAGAAGAGCAAGTACAAAAGCTAC
The DNA here is from genome assembly GCA_964545645.1 of uncultured Saprospiraceae bacterium. Classification (GTDB taxonomy): domain Bacteria; phylum Bacteroidota; class Bacteroidia; order Chitinophagales; family Saprospiraceae; genus GYS-P2D. Next base: position 20,406 of record CAZJHC010000011.1, on the reverse strand, counting down.
AGCAGAGTGTTGTTGAAAATGTAGCTGTTGTAGAATCCAATATGACGCCCATAAAAGAGACCATCCAATATGATGATTTTGTTAAAATGGATATTAGGGTAGCTCAGATACTCTCTGCTCAACGAGTACCAAAGACAGATAAGCTCATGCAGTTGGAGTTGAGCCTTGGTGACGAGCAGAGGACTGTAGTATCCGGTATTGCTGAGCACTATTCGGCGGAAGAGATCATTGGCCGCAAGGTGAGTTATCTAGCTAACCTGGCCCCAAGAAAACTCAGAGGAGTAGTGTCATCTGGCATGATACTGATGGCCGAAGATAGTCAAGGCAAATTAGCATTTGTAGATCCTGGTAGCGAATCAGAGTTAGGCAGCATCATCCGCTAAATGATATCTTTGGATTGATGTATGTGCCAAGAATGTTTAAGCCCAAAAGTATAGATGTCGTTGCATCTTATATTGATGAGCATGCTTTCGCAACTTTAGTCTCCCATAAATACTCTTTGGTTGCCAGTCATATTCCATTGTTGTTAATGAATGATGGAGACAGACAATACTTATCGGGGCACCTGTCTTTAGCCAATGGCCAAGTCGATTGTTTTGATGATCAGCAAGAATTAATGGCAATATTCATGCATAGTCATAGCTATATATCGTCATCATGGTATGACCATGTCAATGTGCCTACTTGGAATTATATTGCGGTTCATATCTATGGCAGAGCAAGAAAAATACAAGGCCAAGAACTTTATAAATCAATGGAACAAATGGTTCATAAATACGAGTCTGGCCGAGAAGGCCGATTTAATCTCGAGGACTTTAGCAAAAAAGAACTCCATGCTCATCTCAGGGGGCTTGTTGGATTTGAGATGACGATTGATCGTATAGAGGCAGCATATAAGCTAAGTCAAAACCGAAAGGACCATGATTATAATAATATCATAGAACAGCTTGAATCCTCTGAATCTCAACTGGATCACGCCATCGCTCAAGAAATGAGAAAACTGAGATGAGGACACTCCAGATAATCATATTTTGGTTGCTCCTGGGCACGACCTTATGGTCACAGCGCTCCATAACTGAAGGGGCTGAGATAAGTATCCTGACCTGTAGCCCTGGAGCAGAAATTTATTCCATATTTGGACATTCAGCGATCAGGGTAAATGATCCAGCGTCGGAGATTGATTGGGTGTTTAATTATGGCACCTTTGACTTTGATGCACCTAATTTCACCTTAAAATTTTTACGGGGAAAGTTATTGTATTACTTAACGGTCACTACTTATGACAGATTTTTAGCTGAGTATCAATACACTCAACAAGACGTCACCGAACAGTTGGTCAACCTCTCGTATAAAGACAAACAAGCCATATTCTTAGCAATACAAAACAATCTAAAGAAAGAAAACAAGTATTACCAATATGATTTCTTTTTTGACAATTGTGTCACTCGCCTTAGAGACATCATAGCAGACTATGCTAGCGAGGTAGTCTACCCAGGAGAGACAGAGGGAGATTATACCTTTCGTCAGCTATTGCACCTATATACAGATAAGATGCCATGGACCCAGTTTGGCATGGATTTAATTTTAGGCGCTACGACAGATCAGAAATCTACGGTAGCGGATCAGATGTTTTTGCCGCAACTATTCGAGGGATATCTTGACAAATCACACATAGGTCATGATCCGCTGATTAAGAGTTCTACAGCTGTGTTAGCTTTCCCATTGACACAGATAAAGGAGACTTTTCTATCGCCTACACTATTATTTGGCTTATTGTTAGCATTTGAGATTGTGGTTTTTTTCTTAGCATATATCTCTGGAGATATAAAAAAGAATTGGTGGTTAGATAAGTCTTGGTTCATAATCTTGACCATTTGCGCTGTGATATTCACATTCATGTGGATGTTTACGGATCATAAGGTATGTGAACAGAATTGGAATCTTTTATGGACCGTTCCCTGGATGGGGTTTGTCTATCTCGTTGAGAGCACAGGGTTGGTGCGAAAAATTTTGATTTCATTAACGATATTGTCTTGTTGTTTTTTGTTATTTGGTCAGATGATGATACCACAAGAGATTCCATTAGCCATTAAGTTTATTATCGCCATTGGATTGATTAAATCGTTGAGACTCATTAATATAAAGGATTTGTTGGATCGATTTATAAGACATGGAGCACCTGCGGCAGTGATGGTTTTAATATCCTTATCCTGTGTTAGTCAGGATAAGATCGGAGGCATTACTATGGTAGCACCACCGAGGGCTTTTGTGACAGACCCTATGCCAGCCATTAAGAAGGTCAATGCCAACTGGGTTGCTTTTGTGCCTTACGCTTTTATTAAAAAAGGCGCTCCTACCGTTCAGTTTGGATCATTTCACCACTGGTGGGGTGAACGGAAAGAAGGGATAATAGAGTCTGTCAAGTTAGCCAAAGCTCAAAACCTTAAAATAATGCTCAAGCCTCAAGTCTGGATAAGTGGCTCATGGGTAGGAGAGATGGAGTTTAAGAGTGAGCAAGACTGGAAGACTTGGGAGGAGACTTATAGAAACTATATCATGTCATTTGTCGACATCGCTATTGCAGAAGATATTGAGATGATCTGTATAGGAACAGAATTTAGAATAGCCGTAGAGAAGAGGGCTTCTTTTTGGAGAGCCTTGATTAAGGAAATAAGAGGCAAGTATGATGGCTTGCTCACGTACTCTGCCAACTGGGATAGCTATGAGCGAGTGCCGATTTGGGAAGACTTGGATTATATAGGGATCAGTGCCTATTTTCCATTAACGGATTTTGATACGCCTAATGAGATGTATCTCTCATTCAAATGGAGAAAAACAGTAAGTAAGTTGAGCAAATTTTCAGAGAAGAATAACAAGCCTATCTTATTTACTGAGTATGGGTACCTAAGTGTAGATGGAGCGGCAGGAAAGACCTGGGAACTCGAGAAGAAGGTCAAAAAACTTGATATAAATGAAAAGGCCCAAGCCAATGCACTTAGTGCGCTTTATGGAGCATTTTGGAATAAAGACTGGTGGGCCGGAGGTTTTCTTTGGAAATGGTTTCCTAATGGTATGGGCCATGAAGGATATCCAGAGCGTGATTATACGCCTCAAGGCAAGTTGGGAGCAGAAGTAATTTCGAAATGGTATCAAAAGGCGGAATTGTAATTATGAACCGAATAACAAAGACCGCAGAGATCACTCAAATTATAAAGGAGTATCAATCCACAGGCAGAACAGTAGGGTTCACTCCGACTATGGGAGCGCTTCATGCAGGGCATCACTCATTAATATCGAAGTCTATCGCAGAGAACGATGTGACCATTTGTAGCATATTTGTCAATCCAACACAGTTTAACAATGCTAATGATCTAGACAAATATCCTCGAACGATAGATTCTGATTGTGCTGGGTTAGAAAAAATAGGCTGCGACATTGTTTTTCTGCCAACCGAAGAAGAAATATATCCAGGAGGAGAAGAGCTTTTTGAGATTAATATTGACCTGCAAGGCTTGGATAAAAAGATGGAAGGAGCACATAGGCCCGGTCATTTTGCTGGTGTAGTGCAGGTGGTTAAGCGGTTACTAGACATTGTGCCAGCTGATAGACTCTACATGGGGCAAAAAGATTATCAGCAATTTACTATCATAAGGCATATGATTAAGGTGTTGGACATACCTACCCAACTCGTAGTATGCCCAATAATGAGAGAAGATCATGGATTAGCTATGAGTTCTCGTAATGTACGGTTGACAAGAGATAACAGAGAGGATGCATCGATCATCCATCGGGTCTTACGCCAAGCTAAACAATGGATAGATACTAAAGACATCGAGGATATTGAATCACGAGCTATGGAGTACCTTTCTGTCTCAGGTTTTCGGCCAGAGTATTTTTCTATAATCAATGGGCACACCTTGGAAACTATTAAAGATATAAATGGTGTTGAAGAGGTGGTAGCATGTGCAGCCGTATGGGCAGGAGATGTCAGGCTCATAGATAATATGAGATTAATTTCAAATGATGAATAAGCTTACTTTTGCAATCCAAAAGCAAGCCGATCAACGATATCCTTATGTTTATACAGGTTAAAAAGTCAAAAATCCATAGAGCTACTATCACTGAGGCTAATCTCAACTATATGGGCAGTATCGCCATAGATGAGATTCTCATGGAGGCCGCTAATATCTATGAAGGGGAGAGGGTGCAGGTCCTAAATATAAATAATGGCGAACGTTTAGAAACTTATGTCATTAAAGGAGAGAAAAACTCTGGGATAATAAGCATTAATGGTGCTGCTGCTCGCAAGATGGGTGAGGGAGATAAGGTGATAATAATCTCTTATGCATGGATCGGTCCAGAGGATCACCCTTCTTTTGCTTCTGTCAATGTCTTTCCGGACGATAACAATAGAATATAACCAGGGATTTGAATCAGCTGACCAAAAGTATTCTTCAAACTATCATATTTGGCTCCATAGGAGCTTTGATTCTTTACATCTTGTGGCAGAGCCTATCGGCTTCGTATGCCGAGGATTGCGTTATTAAAGGGATCTCTCCTGACAATTGTAGTTTATTCGATAAGTTGCTGAGCGACTTTCGAAGTACTAAGTATAGCTGGTTAATCATCATGTGTTTTACATATATGTTAAGCTGCCTGTTGAGAGCACTTAGGTGGGTGATGCTATTTGAGCCAATGGGATTTAAGGTTAGAAAAGACAATGCATTTTATACCGTAATGGTGGGATACTTTGCCAATCTCGGACTCCCGAGAATGGGAGAACTTATAAGGGCAGGTCTATTCTCTCGTTATGAGAAGGTACCGTATGAGAAAGTTCTTGGAACTATCGTTCTTGGTCGGATAATTGACTTGGCTTGCTTGCTGATGTTGATAGGTATTGGGTTGATCATCCATAAAAACACAATGCTGACCTATCTACAGGATAATTTAAGTCTTAACCCAAGGCTTTTACTGGGCATCGGGTTACTGGGAGTTATCTCCTTAGCTATCATGATAATTGGATATAGATACCTAAGCAAGATGAACTCATCGTCCAAGCTATTCTTAAAGGTCCAGAATTTGGTTCAAGGTTTTGTTGAAGGAATCGCCTCTCTCAAATCCGTTAATAACATGCCGCTATTTATCTTTTACTCTTTGGGCATTTGGTTTCTGTATGTCGCTATGCATTGGATGGGGTTTTTGTCATTTGGGCCAACGGAGCATCTTAACTTGAGCGAGTCTTTGTTATGCTTTGATTTTGCAGCTTTGGGGATGATTTTTCCTTCGCCAGGGGGCATGGGCAGTTATCATGCTATGCTTGTAGAATCATTGCGTATTCTTAACGTAGATCAGGTTAGTGCCTTTAGCATTGCAATGATTACGTTTTTCACCATCAACATTTTTTGCAATATCCTCTTTGGGCTTGTCAGTTTATTAATATTGCCATTAGTTAATAAAGACAGTGGTTCCAACTCATAAGATATTTGACAATCCCAAAAAGCTAAGAGACACCCTATCAATCCAGGGGCAGAAAGTTGTATGGACCAACGGCTGCTTTGATCTTTTGCATGCAGGTCATTTACATAGTTTAAGAGAAGCAGCAGGTCTTGGAGACATTCTAATCGTAGGTCTTAATAGCGATCTCTCTGTCAAGACTCTTAAAGGAGATGATCGCCCGATCTTTGATCAAAATTATAGAGCTGAACTCTTGTCCTCTTTAGATATGGTTAATGCAGTACTTTTGTTTGACGGCACTAAACCTCTTGAAGCGCTCGATGTCATCAGACCAGACATATATGCCAAAGGAGGGGATTATATAGTTGCTGAGCTGGAAGAGGCTAAAAAAGTAATGTCATATGGAGGTAAGATTGTGACGTTATCTTTTGTTGATTCGTTATCAACCTCTGATATTATTGATAAAATAAAGAAGCTATGATACTTCAACAGATTATAAACTATCTCGAAGAAGTCGCCCCTCGCCATCTACAAGAGTCTTATGATAATGCTGGATTAATCTATGGAGATAGAGCCAAAGAAATCTCAGGGGCTATTATATCCTTAGATTGCACTGAGGATGTCGTTGATGAAGCAATAGCTGCAGGATATGATTTGATCATCTCTCATCATCCGATAGTTTTTTCTGGTATCAAACAGTTTGATCTCAATAATTATGTACATCGGGTTGTTGTCAAGGCCATTCAGAATGATATAGCCATTTATGCTATACATACCAATCTTGACAATGTCCTTGAAAATGGAGTTAACCAAAAGATAGCCCAAAAATTAGGGCTCGTGAATCTTGAAATATTACGAAAGAAAAGTGAGGACTCTAATGAAATAGGAGCGGGAGTAATTGGGAATTTGCAAGTACCACACAGTGAAGAAGACTTTCTCAAGCACATAAAAACAAGTATGAACCTGCAAGTCATGAAGCATACAACTTTGCTGGGTGGCTCTGTACGAAGGATAGCTGTCTGTGGAGGATCTGGAGGATTTCTTCTTAAGGATGCCATAGCACAGAAGGCAGATTTTTTTATCACAGCCGATTATAAATATCACGAATTTTTTGATGCTAATGCAAAGGTGGTCATTGCGGATATTGGGCATTATGAAAGCGAGTACTTTACCATAGAACTATTATTTGAACTTCTTACTCAGAAATTTCCTAAATTTGCAGCCCGTTGCACAAAAGTGGTAACGAATCCGATTTTTTATTACTGAAATTATTGATGAAAATTGCCTTTTAAAGTATAGTAAAAGGCACTTCTGTTAAGCAAATAATCGAGATATATCATGGCGAAATCCACATCTGGAATTGCAGACAAGTTAAAGCAGTTATTTAATCTACAGCTGATTGATTCTAATATTGATGAAATTCAAGTACTTAAGGGAGAATTGCCTATAGAGGTAAGTGATCTTGAAGATGAGATCCAAGGCCTAGGCAAAAGAATCAAAAGATTAGAAGAGGCCATTGCTGATATGGATCAAGGAATCAGTGCTCACAAGGCCAATATCCAAGAGTCAACTATGCTTATAGAAAGATACGAAAAGCAGCTTGATGACGTCAAGAATAATAGAGAGTTCGAAGCTTTAACAAAAGAAATTGAACTGCAGAAACTGGAGATCCAGTTGTCAGAAAAGAAAATAGGCGATGCCGAGCGCAATAAAGAAGTTAAAAATGTAACGTTTACTGAGGCGCAAGAAAAAATGGATGCCAAGCAAAAAAATCTTGACGTCAAAAAAGTGGAACTAGAAAAGATCATCGAAAAAACTAACGCTAACGAAGCTGAGCTACAGAAAAAATCTGCAAAAGCAAAAGCAGATATAGATGAGCGACTTATTAAAGCCTATAATCGAGTAAGATCAAGATATCGTAATGGTTTGGCTGTAGTGACCGTAGAAAGAGATGCATGTTCTGGATGTTTTAATAGAATACCGCCACAGTTGCAGATAGAGATAGGTCATCACAAGAAAATTGTTGCTTGTGAGCACTGCGGACGTGTCCTAGTTGATAATACAATTGCTGATAGCCTCACTAACAAATACAGCGCTGTCTCTTAGCTTCGCTGTCTTAAGATTATTTCCTTCAGTTGTAATCATTAATATTGTGGTATCTAGTAGATACCCATGAGAGCTGTTATTATAGGTTTTCTTTTACTTTTTGGTAGTCAGTGTCATCTAGCTTGCCAGCCATATTTTGACTATCACGACGGGGTAGCTCAAGCCTATCATCAAATCTTACAATTACGCACCGATACTGCACGTAAGCATATCGACAGTCTTAAAGTCCTAGAGCCTGATAATCTGGCGCTACTTCATATCGAAAATTACATTGATTTCTTCACTGTATTTCTTGGGGAACAAGAGTTTGATCTGCAGGTTTTTAAAGAAAACAAAGATCGCCGCCTTGAGACGATAAGAGATCAGGACATAGATTCTCCATATTGGCGTTTTGCTCAGGCGGAGATTATGCTGCAGTATGCTTTGGCTCGATCCAAGTTTGGACAGTATGTACGTGCTGGTTGGGACATTAATAGGGCTAATAAATTGTTAGCTAGGAATCTGAGAGAATATCCTAATTTTCAATTAAGCTATAAGAGTCTATCTGTCATACATGCATTGGTCGGATCGATAAAAGGCTTTAAACGAAGTATTATCTCGTTGTTCACATCATTAAAGGGTAGTTATGAGCAAGGTGTCTCGGAGATATCGCTGCTTTATAATGCTGAGCATGATCAAAAATCAATTTTTGACAAAGAGATACAGGTCCTTAGAGCCTTGATAAGTTATCATATAGAGGAAGATCAAGAGGCAGCCAGATCCTTTATCACAGATCTTGGGCTAGAGCAGACTCAAAGCCCGCTTATAGATTTTGTCCGATATACCATAACCCACAGCATAGCCGATATAGAGGAGGACCCATTAGAGATATTGCTCACAGCACAAGGCAGGCCATACGACACTCCTTTTTTATACTTGGATTTACTCATCGGAATAAACCTATTGCAGAGAGGAGATAAAAGTGCCAATGATTATCTGATTAAATATATAAGGCAGTTTAATGGGCGGCACTACGTCAAAGAGGCATATCAAAAAATGGCCTGGTATGAGCTTATTATCAATGATGATGAATCCGCTTATATCAACTGGATGGAAGAATTAACCCATGTCGGTAATAATGAGATAGGTGAAGACCAGCAAGCACATGCGGAAGCAGAAGAAAAGATTGTTCCCAATAAGCATCTTTTAAAAGCTCGATTGTTTTTGGACGGAGGGTTCTACCAAGAGGGTTTGTCTGCTCTCCAAGAGATTGATTCAAAGACCTTGAAAAAAGAGGAAGAACTTGAATATCTATATCGTAAGTCTCGATTGCTTCAAAAACTAAACAAGGATATGGAGGCCCTTGAAATGTATAAGAAAGTGCTTGCGCTGGGGTCTACTAGTAAGAAATATTATGCCTGCAATGCAGCGTTACAATCCGGAATTATCTATTATAACTTAGATATGCTAAGGCAAGCAAAATCTATGTGGATGCTGTGTTTAGAGATATCTCCAGAGGAACACCAAGAGAGTTTGCATCAAAAAGCGAACAACTGGTTGTTAAAAACAAAGGGTCTATAATCCTTTGACTACAGACCCTTGCTTCAGTTATTTTTTATCTCTATTTCTTCTTTTTAAGATTTTTTAGTTTGATATCTCTCTCTAAGTCTTCTACTCTAAGGCCATTGCCGTCTACACAAAATCCTACATAGTCATAAGTGCCAAAATTTCCATTGAGAGCTACAACTTGTTTGCCTGTAGAGTCCAATATCTTAGCGGACCCGTTGCCATAGTCACAGCATATTCCATCACCATAAGCATCTTGTAGCTCAAGCTCGTAGCACCCTCTAACTAGCTGAATGTCTTTGGAAATGACTTGTCCTGCTTGACCATCTTGATATGGCCCTCCATTGAAGATTTCTTTGTTGTTTTCATCCAAGATATACCACGTAGTTTCAGATCCCCAGTCATCTAAGGTCAATTTTAAGGTATAACTTTTATTGATAGAGTCGTCTCCCTCATCATCGCTATCGGTAATAGTAAAGGTTCGCTTCTGGTTATAACTTGTCCACCCTTGGGCACATTGTGTTCTAATTTGATATTGATATTTTACTCCAGCCACCAGCTTGGTTAGAGTTCTTTGAGAATTAACAGAATTTTTGATGAACCATTTTGATGTGCCCACCTCTCTATACCTAATTCTATAACGTGTAGCACCTGGTTCGTCGGCCCAGTTTAATCTTACTCTTGTTGTGCTAAGTACTTTGGCTGTTGCAGAAGCCGGGGCGTCACATGATTCTTCTTCCTCCTCTTCTTCCTCCTCTTCTTCATTTCCATTGCCTTCACCATCGATGACATTGGCGGCATTGGATGAGAGGTTAGATAAGTTGGCGCTTACATAGTTTTCCATTCGTACCGCTTGACCATTACTAAACATATACATGCAAGCATCATTGGTGTAGTCCATATAGTTCATGTGCATATCTGTTGTACCACAACTGCTGGCTCCTACATTAGGGCATCCTCCATAATCACTTGCTTGACCAGGAGTATCGGCGACACCATCATCTTGATTGCAACCATTGCCCCAGATATGATCTAGTAGAAAATAATGCCCTACCTCATGAGTAAGGGTTCTGCCAAGGTTATAAGGGGCGTCTGGACTCACCACGCCACACCCATTCCCTGTGCCAAAAGCTGATGCGTCAATTACAACTCCATCCCCATTGCCACTTCCACCAAATGGAGCGTAGCCGAGGAGGCCTGTATTGGACTGTACAAAGATATTGAGATATCCACTCCATTGATTAGATTGATCTCCATTGGTTTGATTGATTGTCACAGCTACGTCTCCATTCTGAAGATTAAAGCCATTTGGATGATTTTTATTAGCTAAGACAAACTTTAAACAAGCCTCTCCATTACTAACCCCAGGAAAGGAACTTGACGCTTGATTATTCCATTTATTAATGTCTCCATTAGATCCGGCATAATCAGCGTTGAGTATGTTGATTTGATTTTGGGCTAAAGCAATGAGGCATGAACGTTGAGCTGTACTTGCATTTTGATAGTGCACAGCAACCGGAATAACTACTGGGTTATTACAAGCCGCTTTTTCTGGTCGCTCTGAGTTTAGCTTATCAAATGCTTGCATCCTTTGATCGTAAGCATTTTTGTATTGTGCATTTTGCATTAGTTCAGACATATGATCATGAACTCCACAGCTTCTTGTCTTTACAGCGATAGATGATGTTTCTTCTATATCTGTATGTAGATCGAGAGAGTCTTCATTACATGAAAACATTATGAAGAGGGTACTTAATAATACTAATAACGTTAATTTTTTCATCTGTTCTTTTTGTTTGAATGATTAATTAGTGAGTACCAAGTGCGATTGTGATACTAATTACTGGCCTTCTGAGTTGGGGAATTGGCATATTCATAGGAACTCGAGTTTTTATTATACATACCCGCTCTTTTATTATACTTTCTGTTTGGATGCAGAATGGTACAAATCTACCTTGCGTTTATAAAGCTTATGTCAGTAGAACTATTAATAAGAGAGGTAATATTTAGCTCTAAGTATAAACCCTGGAGACACATACTCTTTTGGGTGTTTATTTATGTAGATGAGCTGTTGTCTTTAGTTGGGTTAACAGAAGAAATAGAATTCCCTCAAACTATAATTGTCCAGTTTTTGTTGGATGTACTCACATTATATCCGATCATGTACCTAATGATGCCGAGGTTTCTTATGAAAATGAAATATGGCATATTTCTATTCTTGATGTTCATAATGATCTTCGTCAATAATCAGCTATATCTTTTATTTGAAAACCATTATTACTACTACGAGGACGGACATTTATCCATTTATATAAGCTCATTCGTCACAACGGCAAGTATCATCGGCCTTGCCATGGCTATAAAACTGCTCAAGAACCAAGTCACTCAATCTGAAGAACGTCAAGAACTCATCAAGGAAAAAAACAAGGTGGAGCTACAAGCATTAATAGATCAGGTCAATCCACACTTCTTGTTTAATGTACTCAACACGATATATGTTCAGACCAAGACAGATTCAGAGGCAGCATCAGAGTCGATTATGAAACTATCGGACTTGTTGAGATTTCAGATCTATGACGCAGCAGATAAAGAATGGATAGCTTATCAACAAGAAAAAATATTTCTCCAAAATTACTTAGACCTCGAGATCATGCGAAGAGATGGACTGTCCTATGAATGGATAGAATTGGACACTGCTGTATCAGACATTTCCATCCCAACGTTCTTATTTTTACCGATCATAGAGAACGCTATCAAGCACTCTCGAACAACGCTGGCTCGTGACGAAACAATTGAGATAGAGGTCTATCGTAATGACCAATATCTAATCTTAAGGTGCATTAACAACATTGGAGATATTGTGCATAAGGAGGGAGGATTTGGAATTAACAACCTTAAGAAGCGCCTAGAGATGTTATTTGTCAGACCTGCAGAACTGGCCTTTGAAGAGAAAGCGGGTATATTTAAGGCAGAGTTATCACTTCCTCGAGATGAATTATATAATCATAGATGATGAACCTATCGCTAGACAAGGCATTAAGTTGCTTGCTGATCAGTTGTCTTATTTAACCTTTGTTGCCGATTATCCTAATCCACTTCTAGCCCATGACCATATTACTTCTGACATTGATCTGCTTTTTTTAGATATTGAGATGCCGGGGCTCAATGGTTTAGAATATCTACGGAGTATCAATCCAACCACTGCGGTTATTCTGACAACTGCCTATCCACAATACGCACTTGAGGCTTTCGAGTTGGAGGTGGTAGATTATCTCGTAAAGCCGATTAAGTTTACTCGATTTATCAAGGCAGTAGAAAAAGTGCAAAAAATCAAGTCTCTCACAGATTCCTCTGCTGAGGTTGAGATCAACTCAGAAGAAATATACATCAAGGCTGATCGTAAATATCACAAACTCGCCTACTCTGATATTATCTATATCAAAGGAATGAAAGACTATGTGCTCATCCACACATCTACTAAGAATTATATGACGGCCCTTAATCTCAGTACAATATATAAGCAGCTACCCCTTAAGTTATTCGCTAGAATCAGCAAATCCTACATCATTAATACACAACATGTAACATCCGTCGGTCTAGATTATGTCGATGTTGCTGGCGATGAACTCAGCCTGGGCTTATCATATAAAGAAGAGTTCATTAATAATCATGTTAAGAAGACCTTGTTGAAGAGGTGAGATTGAATATAACTTTACCGAGTAAACCTATCGCTCCCTACGATTAATCGACTTGTAGCTAGAGCTATTTACTATGGGCATCTTTTTTGATTTAAGCTTTTGGCCGTTGACCTCTTAGGTTTGGTCAATGAGAAGAATATAATGTCGAACCGGGGCGAATGATGGTGATGATCACACCCCATTTTCGACTATTTCTTAATCTTTGATATCGTTTTTCCTATTGATTTTGTTGGTTTATCCATGTCATGAATGGCAAAGTCGATGGCTTCGAGTATTAATTGTTTAACCTTATCGTTTCTATAATCGTCACTCTTGGCTATTTTAATGTGTCTGATAAACTTGCCGGTGCCTTGGAGCAAATTATGTGGATCATTTAATAAAGTTCCTCTATTGAATCCAAGATTAAGATGCTCACTATATATCGGAATCATACAAAAAGCATCAGACATTTTTTCTGAAATAGAAAAAAGAGCAGTCAAGGCATGTGTGTGGTACAATAGCTCATTGCTTTCTGGATGCAGATCTAAGAGGTATATGCGCAAATCAGAAAACAAATTAATAAGACCTTGATCTTTTAAGTCGAGGTGAACTAGAAAATCAGGATGTATCGGTCGATTATCGTTCATATTATCATATGTTTTGGTGCCTATAAGAACTCATAACAACTGCCCTGCTGCCCAGCCGGTGGTCCAGGCCCCTTGAAAATTAAATCCTCCAGTGATGCCATCTATATCTAACACCTCGCCAGCAAAATATAACCCTGGCACGGACTTGCTTTCAAGAGTCTTGTCATCAATACTATCCCATGAGACTCCCCCACAAGTTACGAACTCCTCTTTGAATGTCGTCTTGCCTTTAACTTGATAGACATCATGGTAAAGCGTATGAACGAGTTTGTTTTTTTGTTTTTTAGATATCTCAACACATTTTTGAGCGCTATCGATCCCTGCTCGATTCAGGAAGTAAAACCATAATCGTTGAGGGATTTCCATAGGATTATGATTTTTTATCTGCTTCTGCCCACCATCCAGGATTTGCTGCCGTAGCTGATCTTCGGTTAGATCCCTGCACCATTTGATGGCCACTTCAAATGTGTAATTGCTATGATAAAGATATCGTGCAGCGATGGATGACAACTTGAGGATGGCAGGCCCGCTCATGCCCCAATGGGTGATCAACAATGGCCCTTTACAAGAGTATTTACTTCCTATAATAGTCGTCGTAACCTGTGGTTGACTTACACCCATAAGTTTGGTGATCGCTTCTCCAGGCATATTAAAAGTAAACAATGAAGGAATGGGCTCTATGATATCATGCCCCATGCTCTTAATCCAATCATAGTTGCTAGCCTTATTAGATCCACCTGTGGCGATGATGACACGATCAAACCGCTCCATGTTCTTGCCTATTTCCAATTTCAAGGATGCATCAGTTTGAACTATCTGAGTAATGGCAGCTTTTAGTTTGATCTCTATGCTGAGATTTTTGACCTCCTGCATAAAAGTATCGATAATGGTCTGTGATTGATCTGTCGTTGGAAACATGCGCCCATCAGACTCAACCTTGAGATCCACCCCTCGTTTGCCAAACCACTGGATGATATGATTATTATTAAAAGCTTTAAAATGCTTCTTTAATTGCTTAGCTCCTCGAGGATAATTTTTTACTAAGTCTGATGGATAGGGGCAATTATGGGTGACGTTACATCTGCCGCCACCTGAGATTTTTACTTTGGACAGCAGTTTGGAGGTTTTTTCATAGATGGTGACAGATGATGTGGGGTGAAATTCCTTGGTACAGATGGCTGCAAAGAACCCTGCCGCTCCGCCTCCTATGATGGCTACTCTCATTGTGACATCTCGAGTTTGAGGAACTGTCCTGTATAACTCTTTTTACTTTTCATGATCTTGGAGGGAGAACCTTCGAAGACGATGTCCCCTCCTCTTTTGCCTCCTTCAGGCCCAAGGTCTATTATATGGTCTGCCACCTTGATGATATCCATATTATGTTCTATAACCAGTACGGTATTTCCTTTTTCGACAAGCCGATCCAGCACTTTTATTAAATGCTTGATATCTGCAAAATGCAGACCAGTAGTTGGCTCATCCAAGATATAAAGCGTATTTCCTGTATCTCTTTTAGATAGTTCTTCACTTAACTTGACCCGTTGTGCCTCTCCACCAGACAAGGTGGTTGCTTGCTGACCTAAGGTTATATATCCTAGGCCTACTTCTTGTAGTGTCTTGAGCTTTCGATATATCTTGGGGATACTTTTAAAAAACTCTGTAGCCTCATCTACGGGCATATCGAGCACATCAGAGATAGACTTTCCTTTAAACATGATTTCGAGCGTCTCTCGATTATATCGTCGACCATGGCAGGATTGGCAGTCTACGTATACATCAGGCAGAAAATTCATTTCAATCAGCTTTTTGCCGCCACCCTCACAGGTGTCGCACCTGCCACCCTTGACATTGAATGAGAAACGACCAGGTTTATAACCTCTGATCTTAGATTCAGGCAAATCAGAAAACAATCGCCTGATTGGGTCAAACAGTTTGGTATATGTCGCCGGATTAGAGCGTGGCGTACGTCCTATCGGAGATTGATCTATTTCGATGACTTTATCTATTTGGTCTATTCCTTCGATGCTTTTATATGGTAGTGGCCGTTGGCTACTTTTATAGTAATGGGCTCTAAGGATAGGATATAGGGTGCCATTGATCAAAGAAGACTTACCACTTCCAGATACTCCAGTCACACAGATGAATGTGCCGAGAGGCAGTGTAAGATTTTTTCCTTTTAGATTATGTCCTGTAGCCCCTTTAAGCGTTAGTAAAAGACCATTTCCTTTTCGTGGCTTCTTGTTAAAGGGAATTGCCTCTCTTTGAGCGAGGTATGATGCAGTAATTCCCTGTTTGCCTTTGAATTCTTCCGGAGCTCCTTGATTAATTACATCCCCTCCATTGACACCTGCACCAGGGCCCAGGTCTATGAGATAATCCGATGCCAGCATGATATCCTTGTCATGTTCTACTACAATAACGGTGTTGCCTATCTTGGAGAGATCTTTGAGCGATTGTATTAATCGCTGGTTGTCACGCTGGTGTAGGCCAATGCTTGGTTCATCCATTACATAAGTAATTCCTGTGAGTTGGGAGCCTATCTGTGTTGCCAATCTTGTGCGCTGAGACTCTCCACCTGATAAGGTCCGAGACGGTCTATTTAAACTCAGATAGTCTAACCCCACTTGTAATAGAAAGTCTAGTCTATATTTTATCTCTTTTATAACATCCTTGGCAATGATTTTCTGGCGATCATCAAGGTGATCTTCGAGATTTTCAAACCAAACCCCTAATTCGGACAGATCCATAGTCCCAAGCTCGCCGATGTGGCGATTGGCTAGTTTAAAATGTCTTGACTCTTTTTTGAGTCTGTACCCTTGGCACTCAACACATTCTACTATAGTAAGAAAATCGGACGCCCAGTTTCTGATTTTCTCCGAGCTAGTATCCTTATACCACCTTTTGAGCATTGTGTAAAGACCGTCTTCTAAGATGTTATAATTATAATCACCTACTGCTTTAGTCGTCTTAGAGGATTTCTTTCCATTACCATGTAGGATGATATCTAAGGCTTCTTTAGGGATGTCCTTTAATGGTGTTGATAAGGTGAATTTATATTGCTTTGCGAGCTTTCGGAGTTGTTTGAATGTTAGATTCTCTCTTGATTCTCCCAAGGGTACAATGCCTCCTTTGTTAATATTTACACTATCGTCTGGGATGACTTTATCAAGATCAACTTCATTAAGTTCGCCCAATCCATTACAATGAGGGCACGAACCATAAGGACTATTAAAGGAGAAGGTGTTGGGAGATGGTTCTTCATATGAGATGCCTGTATCGGGGCACATGAGTTGATTGCTATAGGGCTGTACTTGATCCGTGGCGACTTCGTAAATCTGCACAAAATTATCACTCAATTTAAAAGCTATAGAGAGGGATGACGCAATTCTTTTTCTTTTTTCAGTATCGACTTTAATTCGATCTACGACGATCTCGATATCATGGGTTTTGTATCGATCTACCTGCATGCCAGGCATCAAGTCTCTTATCTCACCATCGATTCTAACCTTGGTATATCCCTTCTTTCTCATTTGCTCAAACAACTCCCTATAGTGACCTTTACGAGCCCTGATCAGGGGGGCAAGGATCATGATTTTTTTGCCACTATAGTCTGCAAGCAACTTTTGAATAATTTTTTCTTCAGAATATTTGACCATTCTTTTGCCCGTGTTATAAGAGTAGGCCTCTCCGATGCGAGCATAAAGCAACCTTAAGAAGTCATAAATCTCGGTAGTAGTACCAACGGTAGATCTTGGGTTCCAGCCAGTAGTTTTCTGTTCTATGGATATGACAGGGCTTAGACCCTCAATTTTTTCTACATCTGGGCGATCCATTTTTCCTAAGAACTGCCTCGCATAAGAAGAAAATGTTTCAAGGTAGCGCCGTTGTCCTTCTGCATAAATGGTGTCAAAGGCAAGTGAAGACTTACCGCTACCGCTGATTCCTGTGATGACCACTAACTTGTTTCGAGGTATATCTACATCTATATCTTTCAGATTGTGCTCACGAGCACCAATAATCTTTATGTATTGTTCTTCCACAGGTATTAGAGTCTAGTAATGAGTTCCATAACTATAGTTGATATCTTTTGTTCAACTCGCTCCGCTACATCAATTACTTCTTCGTGAGTAACTTTTCTGATGGCTGATATAGGAAAACATTTGTTTGTAACAGCAGTAAGAACGCAAGTTGAAAGACCCATATGCCTGGCCACAAGAACTTCTGGTATGGTCGACATGCCGACAACGGTGGCACCTATGATATGGAGATAATTGTATTCTGCCTTCGTTTCGAGATTTGGCCCAGGGAGTCCTCCATAAACGCTATTGTACAGAGTAACCCCATTAGCCTCAGCGATCTCATGGCATAAGGCTATCAACTCTGGATCGTAAGCATCGGTCATATCTGGAAACCGTGGTCCCAATCTATCATCATTATGACCTAATAGAGGGTTGTCATAATGCAAGTTTATATGGTCGTTGACCACGGTGATATCCCCTGCCTCGTAGTCTTGGTGAATGCCGCCTGTGGCACTGGCAATCAGAAGATGTTTAACACCTAAAAATTTAAAGACACGAATAGGCAACGTAACTTCTTTCATCGTGTATCCTTCATAGTAGTGATATCTGCCACTTTGGGCTATGACTTTTTTGCCATTAAGTGATCCATATATTAGTTCTCCAGCATGGCCCTTTACGGTTGCTGGAGGAAAGTGAGGGATGTCCTTATAGGAGATAGAGCACTCTATATCTATTTGATTCGCAAAATTTCCTAATCCAGTCCCTAAAACCACGGCTATCTCTGGCAGTTCATTTATTACTGATTTGATATACTCCGTTGACTCCGTGATTTGTTGATAGTGTGATTTGGACATACGCTTTGTGTATTTAGGTGCCTAATTATGAATCAAATCTATAAAGTTACAGTTATCGATTGAGTCCATTCGTATCGAGCACAATCTCTCTTTATATAATTTCTATCTCTCTTGATGAAAAACCCTATATTTGCACTCTCATTAAGGAAAGGGAACGAAAAAGTTCCCTTTTTTTATAAAGTAATGTGGATGATAGAAAGACTATTGTCAGAGGCGCTGACAGCTAAATTTTTAGAAGAAGAGTATCAGGACTGCTATTTGGTAGATATCGTGGTCAAGAAGAATGATCGGGTAGAAGTTTATATCGATTCAGATACAACACTTACAATCAGGATCTGTCAGAGGATAAGTCGTCACCTTGAACATCTCATTGAAGAAAATGGATGGTTAGGAGACAAGTATACCCTTGAGGTGTCGTCGCCAGGGGTTGATAGACCACTCAAGTTGAAAAGACAGTATGTAAAGAATTTGGGCAGAAGGATCAGGATAGTTACGGATGAAGAAGAAACGATCGAAGGGAAACTTTTAAACCTGCAGGATGATGTGTTGACAGTCAGCATAAGCAAAGATGCCACTACAGAGATAAATATGGAAAATATAAAAAAGGCAAAAATACTCGTAAGTTTTAAATAAAGCTTGATGAACTTAATTGAGACATTTTCAGAATTTAAGGCCGGCAAAAACATTGACCGACCGACCATGGTAAGAGTACTCGAAGACGTATTCAGAACCTTGATCAAGAAAAAATATGGCACCGATGATAACTTTGATGTTATTGTCAACACCACCAATGGTGACCTCGAGATATGGAGGGTGAGGGAGATCGTGCCAGACGGAGAGGTTACTGATGACAGAGCACAGGTGTCTATTACTGACGCTTTGGAGATAGATGAAGACTATGAGATAGGAGAAGAGTGTTATCAAGAGTTAGAGCTTAACGAGTTTGGCAGGAGATCAGTGATGGCTGCTCGCCAGACTTTGATCTCAAGAATTATGGAACTTGAGAAGGACGAAATATTTAAGAGATACTCAGATCGTATCGGAGATATCGTCGTCGGGGAGGTGCATCAGATTCTTAAACGAGAGATGCTTATAATTGATGATGCCACAGGTAATGAATTGGTCTTGCCACGTAACGAAATGATCAAAGGCGATTTTGTACGTAAAGGAGACATGGTTAGAGGAATTATTAAAAGAGTAGATATGAGAAATAATAACCCAGCGGTTATTATGTCTCGTACTGATAACAATTTCTTGGCCAAACTAATGGAACAAGAGGTTCCAGAGATTGAAGATGGCTTGATTACGATTAAAAAGATCGTGAGAATTCCGGGAGAAAGAGCCAAGGTAGCCGTTGAGTCTTATGACGATAGAATAGATCCAGTAGGTGCGTGTGTCGGGATGAAGGGTAGTAGGATCCACGGGATCGTGAGAGAATTGAAAAATGAAAACATCGATATTGTTAACTATACGAGCAATATTAATTTATTCATACAACGATCTTTGACCCCTGCAAAGGTGACAAGTATTAAATTAGATACAGAATCAAAGACAGCTTCTGTATTTTTGAAGCAAGATCAAGTATCTCTTGCTATAGGTAGAGGAGGTAGTAATATCAAGTTAGCTAGTAAGCTGACGGAGTTTGAAATTGATGTGTATCGTGATACTGACGAAGAAATTGACGATGTAGACTTAGATGAATTCACTGATGAAATAGAAGAGTGGATCATAGATTCGCTTAAATCTATCGGTTGTGATACAGCCCGAAGTGTATTGAATTTAAGCAAGGAGGAGTTAAATAGAAGAACTGATTTAGAGGAGGAAACCATTGATGATGTGCTCAAAATATTGAGTGAAGAATTTGATGATTAATCAATAGAGGGAAAAGCTAGAAAACCGTAGAGTTATATATGTCAAAAAGGCTAGTAAAGGTTGCCAAAGAATTAAATGTCGGAACGTCTACACTCGTAGAGTACCTCATTAATAATGGGTTTAGTATAGAGAATAAACCCACCGCCAAGGTGTCTGATGAGATGTACGCTAAACTCTTAGAACAGTTTAGTAACTCTAAAGAGGAAAAGAGCAAGGCAGATAAACTAATAAT
>CAZJHC010000010.1:0-24290 GCA_964545645.1 uncultured Saprospiraceae bacterium | reverse complement strand
CGACTCACTCTGCCGCTATTCATGTCTATGTGGGTAACTATTTGCCAAGAGTGGTAGACTATGTTTTCCAAACCTCTGAGAACACTCCTTTGGCGTTAGAGTACAATGTTCCTATTTCCTCGTTTTCTTTTAATGTCATCGATGAACCTACTGGAGGTGTACTAGCTGTTGATCAATCAATAGTCAATACATCCTGCATATCGGCTGAAGGAACCAATATGGTGGTCTATACACCAGATGAAGGATATACTGGAACAGATAATTTTGTCATAGAGTATTGCTCTGATGCCGGTCCTTGCCAGATACTAAATGTATCTGTTAATGTAGTAAGCGGAGATGAACAATGCGGATGTGTTGGGCCTGATTGTGTTTGGCCTGGAGATACTAACCATGATGGTGTAGTCAATGTTGCGGATCTCTTGCCTATAGGGTTACATTATGGAGAATCTGGCGCATCACGAGATAATAATGATTGGGGAGCTCAATCTTCTGAGGAATGGGTGTTAGTACAAGTGGATGGTTCGAATACCAATCACATTGATGCGAATGGTGATGGCATCATTAGTGTAGCAGATACATCATCGATAATTGAAAACTATGGGAACCAAGATAATTTTATAGCTGACCCCACTATTTTGGATAAGAATATACCTATACGGTTTGAGGTGAATAATCCGAATCCAGTTTCGGGAGATTTATTGTCAATAGATATTGTTGTTGGCTCTGAAGAATACCCAGTAATTGATCTCCATGGATTAGCCATGACAATACCTATTCCTAATTCCTTACTTTCAGATAGTACCACTTTAGTTTTTGTCCCTAATAGAGAATGGTTCGGCAGTAATAGTCCGATTATACCGATTTCTATCAATACGAATGATGGACTAATTCACTTTTCTGTGACTCGAACGGCGGAAGTTGGAATTTCTGGTAGTGGACAAATTGGAACCTTGCAAACTACAGTATCTATTGATATAGATGAGTTAGAAACCGATGATATTTTACCCGTAAAAATAAGAGCACCTAAATCATTCATGATTGACGGTAGAGGTATACCTGTTCAGATTAATGGTGCTGAGTTAGAACTTAATATCCAATCGCCGCAGGATGATGTTGATCATAATCTCATTATCTCTGATGATATAGATGTATTAATTTCTCCTAATCCAGGGTATGGACCAATTATTCTCCATGCCAATAATAATGACGAGCTTAGAGAGGTAGCCATCTTTGATATTATTGGACAGAAAGTATTCGAGAGATTAAATCTTGAGTCTAATCATCTGAACATAAATCAGAACTTCTCTCAAGGCCTCTACATCGCTCACATTAAGACTGTTAAAGGAACTTCAGTTCAGCAGATCGAGGTGATAAAGTAGTAGTTTTCGAGTTGGATAGTGGCGAGTATAGAGGCTTGCATAGTATAGAAGATTTCCTTGATCTTCACAGAAAAGATTCGACTATTGTTTATATTATATTTCACTTACTCGCAACTCGCAACTCGCAACTCGCAACTAACCTCACAACTTCTTCCCTTCAATCATAGATATTAACCCATCTCTATAATTTTTTCCTATAGGAATTAATTTAGTTTGGCCTTTTTCTACGAGCTCTATCATGTTGCCTTCGAGCGCTTTGATCTTAGTCGTGTTGAGGATATAAGATCTATGGATACGCTTAAACATGTCGCTCGGCAACTTGGCTTCGAGACTTTTCATAGTCTGTAGCGTAATAACCCTACCAGTCTCAGTACGTATGATAACATAATCTTTTAATCCTTCGATATATAGTATGTCACGGTAGAAAGTCTTGACTAATTTTTTATCAGACTTGACAAAGAAGAAATCTTCGGAACTATCAAGAGCTTCATCTTTTTTATCTCCACCAGCAGCATTGGCTCTATGTTTTTCTATGGCCTTATTAGTAGCCTTTAAGAACCGCTCAAAACTAATAGGCTTGAGTAGATAATCTAAGGCTTCTAAATTAAATCCCTCAACTGCATACTCGGGATAAGCAGTTGTGAAGATGACCATTGGTGGGTTCTTAAGAGATCTAAAAAATTCAATCCCTGAGAGCTGAGGCATATTGATATCACTGAACATGAGATCTACATCGTGCTCATTAAGCGCTTTGTTGGCTTCTATAGCGTTAGCACACTTAGCCACTAAGTTGAGCTCTGGTATATTACCTATATGTGCTTCTAAGATTTCTAAGGCTAAAGGCTCATCATCAACTATGATCGTATGTATCATCTAATTATACTTTTTCGGTTTCGTTCTAAATGTAATGCGATAATCTGAGAGTATATGTGATTATGGCATTGATTACGAGGACGAATAAGCAAGAATTCTCTATCAAGTCACAGTTAATTCTATAAACTCCTAGGAATCTTAGATTTATCCAAGGAGATTAAATATTTGCTTTTTTCTTTGTCCTCCTTAAGTTCATATGTACTATGTACTCCTTTTCGTTATCTTTTATTTCCAACAAGTGATTAGAAGGATATAGAATATTGAGTCTTCTGCGGACATTAGTTAATCCAATTCCTCCAGATTTTTTAGTAGTTAGTGCTTCAGGTAGGGCAGAGGGTTTACTATTTTGGACGCTTAGATCCAGGCTATCATCTTTAACCTCCAGTTCAATCTTGACATAACCAGATTTGATCTCATGATCGATACCGTGCTTAAAACTGTTTTCTATAAACGGGATAAACATCAATGGGGCTATCTCATGACCAATAGGATCTCCTGTGAGATTAAACTCTATTTTGAAATTATCTCCATGTCTGACTTTTTCAAGCTCTAAGTAGTTTCGTACATAATTAACTTCTTGCATCAAGTCAATCATTCTTTCATTACTCTCATAGAGCATATATCTCATCATTTCCGATAGTTTCAGGACTATTTCTGGAGCTTTATCGGATTTTTTAAGAGTTAGCGCATAGAGAGAATTGAGTGTATTGAAAAAGAAATGAGGATTGATTTGAGTTTTAAGAAATTTGAGCTCTGATCTAAGATTTTGTCGTTGGAGCTCTGCTCGCTCTCGCTGATGCTCCATCCAGTCATTGATAATTTTGTAGATAGATGAGGAAAAAGCGATGAAGAACCCTCCTAAAAAGAATTTTGAATTATTTTCCAATGTAAACACATCTGAAAACTTGGTGATGCTTGAGTTGAAGAACAAATAATGCAGACAGACCTCTATAGGTGTGATCAAAGCGACCGTCAGAAACAGAAAGACTACATAGAGTATTACATTGTTAACTTTTAAGAATTTAGGGAAGAGATAGTTGATATTGGTATAGACGATGATCACGTAAAATATCACCCTTAGGGCTTTATGGATCATTTTGGTACCCAAGTCAGCATCGCCTCCATCCATGATGATTAAAAAAAAGAAAAAGACGACCCAAAAGAATATGTGATACAAAATCCCTTTCTGTATTCCCTTCTCTATGAGCTCATAGAATTTTTGATTGTCGTCCAAGTTCAAAAACATAGTATAAATCTATATGTCTAAGTTGACTTTAAGCTAAAAATGAGATTAATCTATTCATCTTTTATATGAGCGATCGATCTCGCAGGGTGAAACTCTTGGAGACATTCAAAGAGGCGTATCAAAATGGCAGGCAGTAAAAGGCCACATCATATGAGAGAACACTAAGCCATAATTCTATCAATCAAACGAGAAAAAGGATAACAATTAAACACTTGATAAAAACTTTTTAGTTATTAATTCGCTTCAAAGAATAGATAGTATAATTGTAAACATATGGGATATAAGAAAATAGAAGAGTATACACCAGAGACCACGGAAGATCTAAAAGAACATTATCATTCGGTATTGTCTTTGATCAATGAAGACCCCGAGCGTGAAGGTTTGCTCAAAACTCCAGAAAGAGCTGCTAAAGCGATGCAGTTTTTGACTCATGGTTATGACTTGGATCCAACAGAAATTTTAACTGGGGCATTGTTCAAAGAGGATTATAGTGAAATGGTATTAGTCAAGGATATAGAGGTATACTCTATGTGTGAGCATCATATTTTACCTTTTTTTGGTAAAGCTCATGTGGCATATATTCCTAATGGTCAAGTCGTCGGCCTTAGCAAAATACCGAGAATAGTCGATGCCTTCGCTCGGAGATTACAAGTCCAAGAACGCTTGACAGATCAGATACTTCACTGTATCCAGGATACGCTCAAGCCACTGGGGGTCGCAGTGGTCATTGAGGCTGCTCATATGTGCATGATGATGAGAGGAGTACAAAAGCAAAATTCGGTTACGACAACATCTGCTTTTACGGGCGAATTTAAAAATGTAGAGACTCGCAGCGAATTCTTGAATCTATTAGGAGCTAAACTTAGATAATGGCAAAAGCATATTTATTTGCTGGTCAGGCAGCACAGTTTGTAGGAATGGGCAGTATGCTCAAATCTAAATACCCATCTTATTTTGATAAGGCGGCAGCGATAATGGGCTTTGACCTCGGTGCCATCATGATTAATGGCCCTGAAGAGGCGCTTAAAGAAACGATCAACACTCAGCCTGCCGTGTTTTTACATAGCTTTTTGGTATGGTTAGACCATAAGTCTAATGAGGCCAATCCTGATGCCCTTGCTGGACACTCTCTGGGAGAACTGACGGCGCTGGTTATTGCTGGTGTGCTGTCATTTGAGGATGGTATGAAGCTCGTCAAGTGTCGTGCAGAATCAATGCAAATGGCCTGTGAGCAAAACCCAAGTACCATGGCAGCCATACTTGGTATGGATGATGTGGTGGTAGAATCAATATGTGATGATATCGACGATATAGTAGTGCCAGCTAATTACAATTGCCCTGGTCAACTTGTGATTTCTGGCAGCAAGAGTGGTATAGACACAGCCATTGAGGCATGTAAAGAAAAAGGAGCACGAAGGGCTTTAGAAATACCTGTTGGTGGAGCTTTTCATAGTCCGCTCATGGAGCCAGCGGTAGCACGGTTTGCAAGTGAAGTAAGTGCAACCCAGTTTAATAATGCCCAAATACCGGTATATCAAAATGTGACCGCACAATCAGTTACCTCAGCAGAAGACATTAAGACCAATTTGATTAATCAAATTACGAGTCCCGTACGATGGACCGAGACGATCAATAATATGATCGGTGCAGGGATATCGGAGTTTGTCGAGATAGGTGGTAAAGGAAGGATCTTGCAAGGCATGGTAAGGAAAGTATCCAGAGAAGTAGAAACAAAAGTTTGGGTTGAGGAATGAGTATGAAGACTATTAAGAAAGGTACGGTGTTGCTGGCTCAACCCTTTATGGAGGACCCTAACTTTAGTAGGTCTGCAGTGCTGATTACGGATCATCATAAGAGTGATGGTACGGTAGGGTTCGTTCTTAATAAGCGCATAGGCACCTGTATTAATGACCTTATAGATGATTTTCCTGAAATTGATTCGGAAGTATACATAGGTGGCCCAGTAGGTAAAGATACCTTACACTATATCCATGATAAAGGGGATATACTGGATAATAGTATATCGGTAGTAGAAGGCGTCTATTGGGGGGGAGACTACGAAAAATTAAAATTTCTGATTGATACTAAGTTGATCCAATCACGCAACATAAAGTTCTTTTTAGGATATTCGGGATGGTCAACAGGTCAATTAGAAAGTGAGTTGAGCTATGGTTCATGGATGTTATCACAAATGGATGCTAATTACGCCTTTAGACAGACACCTAAAGACCTTTGGAAAATGATCACCCGTAATAAAGGAGGGCATTATACGGTCATCGCTGAGATGCCAAAGTCGAACCATTTGAATTAAGCCAGATTCTTTCGCATTTGATTGACGGTAGCTCGCATATCTTTTGGTAACTCGCTCTGAATGATGACTTGCTCACCTGTCTTAGGATGCATGAACCCTAACTGATGAGCATGAAGTGAACATCTATTGATTAGCGGTCTTTCTACCTGTGGTCTTTTCTTGAGTCGCTTGATAGATGATAGATAAAATTGTTCTGCTAATCCATATTTTTTATCTACTAGCAGCGGAGCTCCTATATGCTTGAGGTGTACCCGTATCTGGTGGGTTCTACCTGTCAATATATTGACCCTGAGGAGGGCAAAGTTTTTAAATTCTTCTATGATTTCATATTTAGTGATCGATGGTTTGCCCTTAGATTTAATCTCATAGAATCCTGGCCTTTTGGTTGATTGGGCTATATTCTCTTCGATAGTTCCTGTTGATAGCTTCGGTTTTTGTGCTAAGGCAAGATAGATCTTGCTGATATCCCTATTGCCAAACATATCGTTGAGCCATTTATGTGACTCCCTGGTCTTGGCGAATATTATCACACCCGAGGTCTCTTTATCCAAGCGATGCACAACATATATTTCATCGTATTTACCGGACAAATAGGTTTTTAAATTCTTGATGCTCGGCTCATATCGATCGGGTATACTCAACATTCCCGCTGGCTTGTTGAGGGCGATTAGATAGTCATCTTCATATAGGGTATCGATCTTCATCAGTTCAGAGTTCAGAGTATTTTCGTTGACGCCGGACGTAATATCTCCATGGTAATAGCATCTCAGTCAATCGTACAGGCTCAACCGTGTCTGTTGTTGCTCGATTGAGATGATATCGATTGATTCTTCGTTGCTCTTTGATTGTACCTATGGATGTTACAATTTGCCAATGTGCTTTGATAATTGCTATGGCATGGTTCCCCTGGCCGGTCAATAAGTTTTTGATAATAAATGCACCATCAAGAAGTATTCGAACCAAGATAAATTTCCCAATTTTATTACTCGGCAGATTGCGAAGCATCATCCACCAATTATTGCGAAAATTTAAAAAAGTCTTGTTACTACTACCATAGGATAGTGTTCCTCCTCCTAAATGATAAACGGTGGACTTTGGGTTTATCATCATCTTATATCCCAACTGCTTCATACGCCAACATAGGTCGATCTCCTCCATATGAGCAAAAAAAGCTTTGTTAAAACCACGGAGTTTTTTGAAGGCATCGTTGCGCACAATCATCGCCGCTCCCGAAGTCCAAAAGACTTCTTGTATGTCGTCATACTGTCCAGAGTCTTCTTCCACGGAGTCTAAGATGCGCCCTCGACAAAAAGGAAATCCAAATTGATCCATAAATCCACCGCTTGCTCCAGCGTATTCAAATTTTTCTTTCTCTTGATATGAACGAACCTTAGGCTGTACAGCCCCAATAGTTGCATCTTCGTTCATCATGTCAATAAGTGGCTCGAGCCATGAGACAGTTCCTTCTATATCCGAGTTAACTAAGGCGACATAGGGCGTAGTTATTTGTTTTAACCCTTCATTATAACCACCAGCAAATCCATGATTTTCAGTGAGTTCAATAATCTGTACATCGCCATGATGCTCTCGGAGGTAACTAATACTATCATCAGTTGATTTATTATCGATGACTACGAGATCAAACTTAGAAGAGGAACTGGTTTTTAGACTGGATAAGTAAGTGCCAAGGTGCTCTCTGCCATTATAATTGAGCACGGCGACTGTGCACTCGGGTATCTTGTTTTGATTGTCAAAGTACTGTTGGCAATCGATTTTGTCTTGCCCTATGTTAAAAAGGAGCTCCTCCTTATCTTCAAATTTTTGATCATTGCGTATATGTTTATGAAGGATAATTTCTAATTGCTCGCCATAAAACTCATACTCAAAGTGATGAAAGATATTAATCTCAATGCTAAATCTTGCCTTTTCTTGTAAGGTCGTACTATGACCGATGTAGAGCATCCCTTGGTATGTCTCGTTGTTAAGCACACATGTGGCAGCATAGGTGCCCAGTTTGGGTATCAATTTGTCCTGATCTCCAACCGTTATGTTGGCAGTAGGATAACCGAGACTTCCAGCGAGTTTTAATCCTTTTTTGATGATGCCACTGATAATATAGGGATGACCTAATTGCATATTGGCCTCAGTGATTCTACCATGGATCAGATTCTCCCTAATTTTTGATGAGCTGACTTGTAAGTCATTAATCTGTTGTTCAGGTATTTCGATGAGATCAAATGCACCTTTATGTTGATACTCCTTTAGAAAGTTAAAATCACCTGCTCTATTTAAGCCAAACCTATGGTCATACCCAATAATTACATGTTTGGCTCTTAGCTTATTGATAAGGATTTTATCGACATACTCACTAGGGTTTATCTGAGAAAAAGAAATGTCGAAAGGAACCACTACGAGGTGATCTATTCCTGTCTCTGAGAGTAACTTGATTTTTTCTTGGAGTGTGGAGATTAGACGGAGACTGTCATCATTAGGAAAAACTACCTTCCGAGGATGTGGATCAAAAGTCATGAGTACGCTGGTTCCATCTACTTCATGGGCCAAAGACACCACTTGATCAATAATCGCTCTGTGGCCATGATGCACCCCATCAAAGGTGCCTATGGTTAGCACCGTGTTGTTAAACAGTGGTAGTTTGTCTAATCCGAAATGTACTTCCAACTCTTGGATCAATTTGATCGCAAAGTAAGTGTATTATGCAGTTTTATGATATGATATGAGCCAACAATATAAATGGCACTAATCTATAGTGACAAAAACTTATGGGTTCTTACATTTGTTGCTACATTATGATTGATAATAACAGCGTCGTCAATGTCCTCCGTCAGATCAATGATCCTAATACTGGTGTCAATATCATCAGCGCTAAGCGAGTAAGAGATCTAAAAATTCAGGATAAACAGATATTTTTCTCATTAGAGGTAAATGACCTTACTCAAGAAGCCAAGTTTGCCATTAATGCAGAGTGCTATGCATTACTCAAGGATAAGTTTAAAGATGTCGAAGTACATATTCACTTTGCTAAAGCTACTGGCGGTAATAAAACCATATTGCCACAAGTAAAGAATGTAATAGCTATAGCCTCGGGCAAAGGAGGCGTTGGTAAATCAACAGTCTCGGCTAACTTGGCTATATCACTACAAAAGAAGGGATATAAGGTTGGTCTTATGGATGCTGATCTCTATGGCCCGAGTATGCCGACCATGTTTGACCTAAAGGAGGCAAAGCCCAAAATTCAAGATGTCTATGGTAAGCCTAAATTAATTCCTATTGAGCAATATGGAGTTCATCTTATTTCCATAGGATTTATCATCAGTCCAGAACAGGCCGTCATATTGAGAGGCCCTCGACTCAGTGGCGTTATCAAGCAGTTCATTAATGAATGTATCTGGCCTGAGTTGGATTATCTCATCATAGATCTACCTCCAGGGACAGGAGACATCCAATTAACACTTGTACAATCTATCCCTATTACTGGAGCTGTGATAGTTACCACTCCTCAAGATGTGGCAGTCGCCGATGCGGTCAAGGCATCTAACATGTTCAAATTGGATACGATTAATATTCCGATAGTAGGGATAGTAGAAAATATGGCTTGGTTTACACCTGCCGAACTTCCTGGCAATAAGTATTACATTTTTGGTAAAGGGGGAGGAGCTCAATTGGCTAAAAAGTATATGTCTACAGTCTTGGCTCAGATCCCTTTGATTCAAGCCGTTAGAGAAGCTGGTGATCAAGGAAAGCCTGCAGTAATGGCCGAGTCGGGAGTGTTGTCCTCTATATTTGACAATTTATCCAATGAATTTGTCAAGCAGATGGATTTAAGACATCAATTATATGCCCCAACAAAGAAAGTAGAAATTAAGACCTGATGTTAAGACAAGATCTCATAGCTCAGATTTATAAGAAAAAATCCTTATTGAGCGTAGGGCTGGACACAGATATCACAAGGATACCCCAACATCTTATAGACCAGTACGATGATCCAGTCTTTGAGTTTAATAAGCGCATTATCGAGCAAACCAGCGATCATTGTGTCGCCTACAAGTTTAATATTGCTTTCTATGAATCATTAGGACCCTCAGGGTGGGAGAGTCTCGAGAAAAGCATGGAACTCATACCCAGTGATATTTTCACTATTGCTGATGCTAAACGAGGTGATATAGGCAATACGTCAAGTCTCTATGCTCGAACGTTTTTTGAAACATACGATTTTGATGCGATTACGGTGTCACCTTATATGGGCAGTGATTCATTGGAACCATTTTATGGCTATGATGATAAGTGGGTCATTATTCTTGGTCTTACTTCCAACAAAGGGAGCCAAGACTTTCAGATGCAAGACTTGGCAGATGGCAGGAAAGTATATCAACAAGTCATCGAACGATGCATGGGTTACGGCACAGTAGACAATACTATGTTTGTTGTGGGGGCTACACAACCTGATTACCTCAAAGCAATAAGACAAATAGCTCCGGACCATTTCTATCTTATGCCAGGCATAGGCAAGCAAGGAGGAAACCTTGAACTCTCTTTGGAGTATGGCGTTAACAAAGATCATGGGTTGCTGATAAATTCTTCTCGAGGAATTATTTACGCCTCTGGGGGTGCTGATTTTGCGCAGGCTGCGGGCAAAGAAGCAATTACTTTGAATGAAAGCATTAAGTCTTATTACACTTTCTGAGAAGGGTTTATTTTCGCCGTTTAAATATAAAGCAATGAATACTGTTGAGGATTTTTCAAAATTTGTTTCGCAAGTAGAGTCAAAACCTAACTACAAGAGACCTTTGGCATTTGGATTAGGAGTGAGAAGGAGAAAAGGAGATAAAACCCTTGATGTATTTTTTCCTCATATTAATTATCAAGGGGCGTATGGCACTGCAGCGGTCTTAATAGAGGCTTTGGACATAAACAATTATGAGTTAAATACCTATAAAGAAGTTCATCGAGATCAGTTAGAATCAGTGCTGGACAAGTTCGCTCCCTTTGTAGGGGATGGCAAGAAGCACGACAATATCGATGTCATCAAGCAACTGATTGTCCCTACAGCATCACATACCTATTATGAAACTGATGTGATTGTTTATTTTCTTTTTGATGATACATCAGGAGTAATGACCGCCGAAGAAGGATATTTTAAAACTCAATGTATCAGTCAACTTAAAGTCAAGCCTCATGAGCTCAACTGCAATGGTATCTTTGGGAAGATGAATAATGTCGCTTGGACTAATCAAGGCCCTATTCTTCCTGAAGATTTACCTTCAGTGAAGCTTAACTCTTACTCATCTGGTACTGAGCTGGTGGTGAGCCATGTGGACAAGTTCCCTTATATGGTCAATTACGCAATCCCAAGTGGGGTTAGGGTAGTTTCGGGATCACAAGTACGACTTGGGGCTCATCTTAGTCCTGGAACTACTGTGATGCCTGCAGGATATGTCAATTTTAATGCAGGAACACTTGGGAGCGCTATGATCGAAGGACGTGTATCTGGAGGAGTCGTCGTAGGCAACCAATCGGATGTAGGAGGAGGTGCCTCTATTATGGGCACTCTCTCTGGAGGCAACAAGAATGTCATCTCGATTGGAGAAAAATGTCTGCTCGGAGCAAATGCAGGTACAGGTATCTCCTTGGGGGATGGTTGTACTGTCGCAGCTGGTGTATATATAACTGCAGCTGCCAAAATCTCGCTTTACGATAAGGATAAGCAGCCTATTAATATCAATGGTGAGCTCGTAACAGAGGGCGAAAACGTCGTAAAAGGTGCTCAATTAGATGGTAGAGCATACCTCTTGTATTATATAGACTCTATGACTGGTAAGCTAGTTGCTCGCCCTAATACAAAAGTAATTGAGCTTAACGAAAACCTTCATGCTTAGGTCAAGATGATTCGTTGGACTTTGTTTTTGGAGAGGTAAGTCTTGATTATCCCATTAGCTTCGGGATAAAAGAATTCGTGAGTTAAGTATTTAGACCAATCTTCTTTGGTTATCAATTGTTCATCGTGAGATACATATCCTACTCCTTTAAATTTTCCATGTTCTACTAAGACGAAGGAATTTTCTTGTGATTGTCGGCCACTCAGTAACAAAATAAAATCCTCGTCAAATTCATTTTTAAGACCATCAAGCAATGACTCAATGTATTCCTGTTGATCTGAGAAGAAGGTTTGACAGTTACCTTCGCAGATACAGGTCAATTGTTTACCCCTGATACGAGCATACTTGGAGCATAATCCATGTTCTATAATAAGAGCTTGAAGGAAGTGGTCCGCATGAGCCTTTGATCCAAACAGCCTAATTTTTTCATATCGATGGTCATTCTTTTTATTATGCCTTTGGATATATAGTCTTGGTTTTTCGAGGGCGGCAGTAGGATCATAGTATAAAGCAGCAGGATAATGATTCCTCCTGAGTGCTTTGTTGAGTTCTGGTTGAAGAGATTTGATCTCATGTAGCTCCACCAATAGGGCTGTCAATTCATGACCAGTCTCGAGATGATGAACATGATGTACTTGATTGGCAATATTTACCGCTTTGCGACTGAGCTTTCTAAAGTGTTGGAAAATTCTGGATTTGATGTTTTTAGCTTTGCCAACATAGATTATGCGATGATGTACATTGCTGAAATAATAGATGCCGGGAGTCTCAGGAATATCTTGTAGTTCTTCTAATGAAAGTCCATTGGGTAAGACTGTGGCGTCGATACCTTCATTGATCGCTTGTTTTATATCAAAGTCGCTCATTTGATTATGAAAAAGATCTTTGAATATTTTATACGTGGCTAAAGTGTCTCCATAGGCTCTATGTCTATCGGGGACATGTAGTTGGTAGTGATTGATCAGATTATCTAGGCCGTAACTCTTCAGTCCTGGGAGGTGTCGTCTGGTCAACTTGACAGTGCAAAGACGTTTTTTATTAAAAGCGTATCCCAGATTTTTAAACTCTTGTTTGATAAAGCCATAATCAAACTTAACATTGTGAGCTACAAATATGCAGCCATCCATGATCTCCACAACCTTCTTGGCCACCTCATAAAACTTAGGCGCTTGTGAAACCATATCATCATTAATCCCCGTTATCCGAGTAATAGAATATGGAATACTACGTTCTGGATGTATGAGTGATTGATACTCATCGAGGATGATATTCCCATCAGTGACGATGATAGCGATCTCGATGATCTTGTCTCTATTGTACAAGCCACCAGTGGTTTCGATATCTGTTATTGCGTATTTGTTCAATTGAAAGTGTCAAACTTTATGCTGCTAAAATATTACATATTCAGTGCTTTTGTATTTATCTACGGGAGCTGCCCTAATCAATCAGGAGTAGTAGACCGAGCATTGGACGATCAGTCGATATTGCCTGGGGCCTATTCTGTAGATAGCTATGTAGATCTCATCCGGAGTAAACAAGTGGGCTTGGTCGTCAATCATACCAGTATGATTGGCAACACACATGTCGTTGATAGCTTGATGTCATTAGATGTAGATGTTAGAGCAGTTTTTGCTCCTGAGCATGGTTTTAAAGGGGGCGCAGATGCGGGAGCGCAGATTGCTGACGGTGTATATAAAGGAGAAATTCCTGTTTATTCATTATATGGCAAAACCAAAAAACCTACTACGTCGATGTTGGACGGATTGGATATGATCATATTCGATATTCAGGATGTGGGGGCTCGTTTTTATACTTATCTGTCCACGCTGCATTATGTCATGGAGGCGGCGGCAGAGAGGAACATTCCTGTGATAATATTGGATAGGCCGAACCCTAATGCTCATTTGATTGACGGTCCTATTATGGACATGAAGTTATCTTCATTTGTAGGGTTACATCCTGTACCTATAGTATATGGTATGACGATAGGAGAGTATGGACACATGATCAATGGTGAACGCTGGTTGGCTAATAAGGTCCAGGCAGACTTGACCGTAATCCCTTGCACTAATTATAATCATAATAGTCATTATATATTGCCGATTTCTCCATCACCTAATCTGCCTAATCAACGATCGATACTCTTATATCCATCACTTTGTTTATTTGAAGCAACGACTGTATCTATAGGCAGGGGGACTGATCAACAATTTCAGGTCATAGGGCATCCGCAGCTAGAAGGAAAATATCAGTTCACACCAGTCAGTGGACCTGGATCAAAATACCCCAAACATCAAGACGTGAAGTGCACGGGTTATAATCTAAGTCAATACAATATCATGGATCTGTATGACTATAAACAGCTTAATTTCTCTTTCATTACGGAGAGCTACAAACTATTGAGTAGGAAAGGAGTGCCATTCTTTAATGAGAATAATTTTTTTGAAAAACTCGCTGGTACAGACGAGCTGCGACGTCAAATCTCAGCAGGCATGACCGAAGCAGAGATTAGGGCGACCTGGCAGGATGGATTACGAGAGTTCAAGATTACAAGGTCCAAGTATCTTCTATATTAGAAGAGGTATCGGAGTTGTACCTTCAGTTGGGTTAATGTACTTCCTTCGATTTCATTGTTGCCAGAGGAGATAGTTGCTCGATCGTCTAAATAATTAGTCTGAGATAACCGTCCCTCAAGTATGATCCTGTTAGGCATGCGATAGGTCGCTCTCAAATAATATCGAAGCCCTCTACCACTAAAGAATGGAATGCTAAACTCATAGCGCAGATCAGACTCATAGGCGTAGATACGAGACTCAAAGTCATCAATATCAAAGTACATCATCCGAGCAGCAAGTTTAAGAGGAAAATCCTTGTTCTGATAGAGAAGATCTTGATACAATGACCAGCCATAT
The DNA here is from genome assembly GCA_964545645.1 of uncultured Saprospiraceae bacterium. Classification (GTDB taxonomy): domain Bacteria; phylum Bacteroidota; class Bacteroidia; order Chitinophagales; family Saprospiraceae; genus GYS-P2D. The sequence goes on along the minus strand of CAZJHC010000010.1, from coordinate 9,675 downwards.
TGGATATCTGATTCTTTGATGAAGTGACTACCCTCAAACCGAGTTCTGAGCTCTACATTGGGTGTCACAATCTCGTTAAGCTGCAGTCTTAATCTATGGATGCTCTTGTCCACGATAGACTCCAAAACAGTGTTGAGACTGCTGTTTTCTTGTTTTCGTTCATATCGATATTGAAAGTAGATCGTCCTTTTCCTTCGTACATTATAGGCTGCCCGTAGGAGGTATTCTGTCCCATCACTAGGAGCATCCACCCTGAATCTTATCCAAGGATGACGCCAAAATCCGCATAACCATTAATTGTCCAATGTTGATTAGGGCGATACTCTATCCCAATATATTGTCCCATTTCATTTTCTGAATTTCGAGTTTCAGAAAAGGTGTTGGGATGGAGCGCCTGAAAGTTTCTGTCAAAATCTCTGTAGTGCAAGGCTACATCGACTTTCTGACTTAAGCTGGTCATGATTCCGTGACTTTGGGCCATACCTCCTTGATCACTCAGAGCTATTTCTCCAAAAAATTGTATCCCCTCGATCAAAGCACTGTAATCAATGCTTCCACCAAAATATTGATCTCCAGCAAAGCGAAATAAGTTAAACTGCTGGTTAGAGCGTATTAAGGGCAATGAGATATTGTGGGTGAGACCATTAATACCGATGTCAACGTTGTTAGCTGGGTGCAATGAGATACTGATACCTGCTGACCAGTCGGTGATGGCATCCTTATCAAATATTTCTCCTTCAGTACGGTGGAGACCACTGGTTTGTAAGGAGCTGATGATTGGTTCATCAAAAGCGTCGGTTGTTTGATTACCATCCAGCTGTCTGAAAGATATAAAATTTAGAACATTTATCGATCCCAGGCTCCATTCTGCGGCTGCTCCTCTAAAGGCTAAGTTCTCCTGGGTACTGGTATAAGGCTTAACTTGATATCCTCCTGCTTTGATGTTGATGGTAGAGATACTCTTGCCAAAACCAAAACCATTATTGAGCATGAGGCCTTCTCCCATCCTAATGCTATAGTCTCCTATAGTTAGAGATTGTAGATTCTTACTAAGGTTTTTCTTATGCAGGTATCCAGAGAAAAAATCAAAGGCAATAGGACTATGATTTAATGCTTCCCCAGCATCTTTTTCTAAAGTGAAGTTATAGGATAACTTCTGATCGTTTCGACGATTGATTCTAATATAAAAATAGTTGTTATCGCCTGCATATCTTGGATCTTCGCCATCGATCGATTGAAAGCCCCTTCTTGTTTCCAAATCTTTACGCAGCTTAGTGATTACTTCTGATCTTGACTCTATCTGAGCAAGTGGTTTTATATTGCTGTTGTTGACGTACGTTAAGGTGCTCAGTAGTCTGAGTGTCGATCGCTCTATTCCATCTATAGCTTGGAGCTCATTGATATCGACAAAATCTCCATAGAGTGCTCTGTGATTGATGATCTTGTTGGCATCGACACGTGTAATGACGAATAGTTGACTTAGTTCGTCTGCAGATACTCGGTTGATGTCTATTGGATTTTGTGCCAGTTCATAAACGACATCATATAGATCTATCAACTCAAAAGCGGAACTGTTCTCTTGACCTTCAATATAATCTTCAATTAGGAGGTTCAGTTTGTTTTCAAGATCATTTTGACCATAAATATTGAAGACTGACAAAAGAGCCAAAAAGCATAAAAACAGCGATAAAAATGGCTTTTTGAGCCTAAAAATGTCTATAAAATCAATTTTTGGACGAAAAAGTGCCAAATTTTCAAAATTTGTCAACATTTATTGATTGTGTGGCCATAACAAAATAAATAAACAATTTCTATTGATAATCAATGGGTTATGATTTCAGAGAGTTATTGGTGATCACATTTACAAATATGTGTAAAGATTTGAGATATAACGCACTCTTTATCTTCACTTTACAATTAATTTATAAAAGAAAAATCATGGCAAAGTTCAAATTAGAATATTTATGGTTGGATGGATACGAACCCACTCAAAATTTAAGAAGTAAAACAAAGGTTCTTACAGATTTCAGTGGTAAGTTAGAAGACTGCCCAGTGTGGTCTTTCGATGGATCTTCTACCAAGCAGGCATCAGGTGGATCATCTGATTGTTTGTTGAAGCCTGTGGCGATCTATCCTGACCCTTCAAGAATCAATGGCTACTTGGTCATGACTGAAGTATTATCTGCTGATGGTTCACCGCATCCAAGTAATGCTCGTGCGACTATAGCTGATGATGATGCAGACTTTTGGTTTGGTTTTGAGCAGGAATACTTTATCATGGATAAGGAGACTCAGTTGCCATTAGGATTTCCTATCGGTGGATATCCTGGACCTCAAGGATTGTACTACTGCTCTGTAGGTGGTAAGAATACTCACGGCAGAGATTTTGTAGAAGAGCACGCTGATCTATGTATTGAGGCAGGATTGAATTTTGAAGGAATTAACCAAGAGGTAGCATCTGGACAGTGGGAGTTTCAATTGTTTGCTAAGGGAGCCAAAAAGGCAGGTGATGAAATATGGATAGCCAGATACCTGTTGGATAGATTGACAGAGCAGTATGGATATTATATTGAGTATCATCCAAAACCAATTAAAGGGGATTGGAATGGATCTGGTATGCACGCAAACTTCTCTAACGAAGTTCTTAGAACATGTGGTAGCAAAGAGAAGTATGAAGAAATCTGTGAAAGATTCAGACCTAAGGCCCGTATTAAGAACGCTATAGCAGCTTACGGTGCTCACAATGATCAGAGACTTACAGGTTTACATGAGACGCAGTCTATTAAGAAGTTTTCTTTTGGAGTATCTGATAGAGGTGCCTCTATAAGAATACCTATAGCAACCGTTGAAGCTGGATGGAAAGGTTGGTTAGAAGATAGAAGACCTGCCTCAAATGCGAATCCATATAAGGTAGCGGCTAACATCATTGATACGGTCAAAGGCTTATAAGAAGTATAGTCAGTTAGTTTAACAAACCACGTTAGTAAGGTGATACGTCAGTATCACCTTTTTTTATTAGAGCTATTCGTAATCCGCTGGATTAATTCTGCTCCTGTAAAACAATACGACACCTATTATAAGTATGAGGAGCTTTACAATGAATGAAGTCAATGGACTAAATGAATTGTCCAGATAGGACAATGGTTGCAACCTCAATCCTATGGAGCCCAATATCAAACTGAGTAAGCCAAGGATCATAAGTACGTAGCCAAGCACAGTGTATACTACTCTATTCATATTATTAACATAAGTATATAGCGAGATCAGCCGGATAATCCGAACTCCTCATGATCTTAAAGATGTATGACTTCATCATATGCGGCGGCAGAAGCTTCCATGATGGCTTCGCTCATGGTAGGGTGAGGGTGGACCGATTTGATCATCTCATGGCCTGTTGTTTCTAATCTACGGGCTACAATGATCTCAGCAATCATCTCAGTCACGTTAGCGCCTATAAGATGTGCACCGAGCAGCTCTCCATACTTGGCATCATAGATGATTTTTACAAAACCTTCTGATACGCCTCCAGCTTTAGCTTTTCCTGAAGCACTAAATGGAAACTTGCCCAGTTTGATCTCATAGCCAGCTTCTTTGGCTGCTACTTCAGTCATGCCTACAGAGGCGACCTCTGGACTACAATAAGTGCATGATGGTATATTATCATAATCAAGAGGGTGTGGATTCTCTCCAGCGATTTTTTCGACGCATATGATGCCCTCAGCTGAGGCTACATGGGCTAATGCCGCACCAGCTACGACATCCCCTATAGCATAGATGCCTGGCACATTCGTTTGGTAATAGGCATCTACAGCAATCAATCCTTTCTCAGTCTTAATGCCGAGAGTTTCTAAACCGATATCTTCTATGTTAGGAGCAACCCCAGTAGCAGATAACACTATATCACAATCTATCTCTTGGATGCTCTCATCTTTACGACTTTTAACCTTGACAAGCACTCCTTTTCCTTTCTTTTCAACGGATTCGACAGAGGCGTTAGACATGACATTGATCCCTTTCTTTTTAAATATTTTACCCAGTTCTTTAGATACATCTTTGTCCTCTCGAGGTAGGAGTCCTTGCTCTAAGAACTCTACAATAGTCACATCTGTACCTACTGCATTATAAAAGTGGGCGAACTCGACGCCGATGGCACCAGCCCCGATAACAACCATCTTCTTAGGTTGCTTTTCAAGTGTCATAGCTTCTCTGTAGCCGATTACAGACGTATGATCTATAGGAATATGAGGGAGTGCTTTAGCACGTCCGCCAGTGGCAATAATGATATTTTTGGCTTCGACTTCTTCTTTGCTACCGTCTGCTTTGGTCACTTCGACTTTTTTACCTCTGATGAGTTTGCCATAACCATCTATGACCGTGATCTGATTCTTTTTCATCAGAAACTGTACTCCTTTGCTCATCCCTTGAGCTACAGTACGACTGCGAGAGATCATCTTGTTAAAATCGGCCTTTGGACTTTGGACGGAGATTCCATAGTCTTCCGCATGCTGTATATATTCAAATACTTGAGCTGATTTTAGTAGAGCTTTGGTCGGGATACAGCCCCAGTTGAGACATACTCCACCAAGGTTTTCTTTTTCTACTATTGCTGTTTTCAGCCCCAATTGTGATGCTCTAATGGCGGCAACATATCCTCCAGGTCCACTTCCTACTACGATCAGGTCAAAATTCATTGGTGGTATTTTTATTAGGTTTTAACGATGGACAAACCTGGTTACAAAGAGGCTGATCCAATTAATGTTCTTTTGTTTGACAAATATACCAATAAGTGCCAAATATAGTTTTGTTCAAGACCAATTTAGCGTAGACAATTATGGAGCTTAATTTGGTCTCCTTTTTGCATAAAAATGTGTAACTATAAGTTGTTAAAATACCAGTAGCATGAAAATTGCCATTTTCCCAGGGTCTTTTGATCCGATCACAACAGGACATCTTGATATCGTAAAAAGAGCTTTGCCACTATTTGATAAAATAATTATGGCCATAGGTGTTAATTCAGTCAAGAAGACACTATTCAGTCTGGAAGAGAGAATGAAATGGTTAGAATTGGTTTTTGAGGGCTATGACAAGGTAGATGTTGGCACGTTTGAAGGGCTCACCGTCCATTACTGTGATAAGGTCGGTGCTAAATATCTCATAAGAGGCCTCCGTAATGGGTCGGATTTTGATTATGAAAAGACCATATCTCAGTTAAACAATATAGTAGGAGATGATATAGAAACGGTTTTCTTTATCAGTAGACCCAGCTTTTCTCATATAAGCTCTACGATAGTCAGAGAGATCATCAAAGGGAAGGGAGATGCTTCCCCTTTTCTGCCTCCTGAAATCAAAATCAACCACAGCAGAATCCATTAAGGTCAAATTGGATTTTATCCCAACAAAATTGTGTTTATTTGTGTTGTTAAGATCTCAAATAAAGTCACAATTATGTCCAACGCTGTATATCGCATTCCAACCGTATCTAATGAACCCATTTTAGATTATATGCCTGGAAGTCCAGAGAAAGAAGAAGTCTTGGCGATGATCAAGCACCTCAAGTCTCAAGAACTGGATATACCTATGGTTATCGGAGGTCAAGATCTGGTGACACCTAATAAAAAGCGCATTACCGCACCACATGATTTGACTCATACATTGGGACATTATAACTATGGTGATGATCATCATGTTCATCTGGCTATAGAAGAAGCGCTCAAAGCTAAATCCTCATGGGAATCAATGCCTTGGCAAGATAGAGCGGCCATCTTTCTTAAGGCTGCAGACCTAATCTCAGGACCTCGACGTGCGTACATGAATGCCACCACGATGTTGGCACAATCTAAGACGATCTATCAAGCTGAAATAGATGCCGTGGCGGAATTTGCAGATTTCCTTAGGTTCAATGTTCAGTATATGCAAGAAGTCTATGCCCAACAGCCTAATAGCAGTAAGAATATTTGGAATACCCTTGAGTATAGACCTTTGGAAGGATATGTTTTTGCGATAACTCCGTTCAATTTTACTGCGATTTCTGGTAATCTCCCGGCATGTCCAGCATTGTTAGGTAATACTGTGGTATGGAAGCCTGCCGAGTCACAGATTTATTCTGCCATAGCCGTAATGAATATCTTTAGAGAAGCAGGGCTTCCCGATGGAGTTATTAATCTGATCTATACTGATGGGCCCAAGACTGGTGATATCGTCTTTAACCATAAGGATTTTGCGGGACTACACTTTACCGGTAGTACAGGGGTGTTCAGGCATTTATGGAAGACTATAGGAACTAATATCGATAAGTATCGATCTTATCCACGCATAGTAGGGGAGACAGGAGGAAAGGATTTTGTTATGGTTCATCAATCTGCCGATTATGAGCAGGTGGCTACAGCTTTGACCAGAGGGGCTTTTGAGTTTCAAGGTCAGAAGTGCTCGGCAGCATCTCGAGCCTATATCCCTAAGTCTATGTGGTCTAAGGTTAAAGAAAAACTTGAAGCACAGGTTTCTTCTTTTAAGATGGGTACTGTTGAAGATTTCTCAAACTTTATCTCTGCAGTTATAGATGAGAAGGCCTTTGACAAGATCGCTGGTTATATCGATCAGATTAAGAAAGATGATGATGCCGATGTCCTAATAGGTGGAGGCTATGATAAGTCCAAAGGGTATTTTATAGAACCTACGGTTGTCCAAGTAAAAGATCCTATGTATACTACCATGTGTGAGGAGATCTTTGGGCCTGTATTATCCATATATGTCTATGAAGACGATCAGTACTCAGAGATATTGAAGATTGTGGATAGTACTTCTCCCTATGCATTGACAGGTTCAATATTTGCCTTGGATCGAGCAGCAGTGATAGAAGCTCGTACTGCTTTGAGTCATGCAGCTGGTAACTTTTATATCAATGATAAACCTACAGGTGCAGTCGTTGGGCAGCAACCTTTTGGTGGTGCACGAGGATCAGGAACCAATGACAAGGCCGGTAGTATCCTTAATCTCTACCGATGGGTATCACCTCGGACGATCAAGGAGAATTTTGCAGCACCCAGAGATTATCACTATCCATTTTTAGGCTAAGCCACTGAACTCGTAAGAAGCGATTACGATAGTAGTCGAGATGATTAAGGAATGATTCCAAAGGATAAATTTGTGAATAGACATTCTAATTAATGAACGTTGACCTGGTAGAGGTTAAGTGAGTCTGCAACTGATCTCGTATATGCATATTATACTCTTTGACATTAAACTGCTTAACAACAAAAAAAATTTATTGGATCAATCCAGATAAGAGCAAGGCCTAAGATAGATTCAAGACCATATCTTGAGCACGATCTAACAGAACTTGTCTCTGGTGCAGTGTAGCGGATAGAGGTAGCTGTGCCAATCCACATAGTCTTCTGATGATCTCTCCTCCTGCAAACGCCATGACCAGATCTATATGGATGCTTATGGATTGAGTATACCTATGGATACAATGATCGATATAGTGCTCTGGTTGTTGAGCCATCATCAAATGAGCGAGCATGACGCCTAGTTCAAACTCCTTAGTACCATGATGACCAAATTCCGGATCGATCACATAGATGTCGTCAACAATGCGTAACCAACTACCGAGGAAATAATCTCCATGGAGTAAGGTGTCTCCATCCGACAAGTATATTTTGCCCAATTCGGTCATATTATTGACCAACAATTTATTAGAGCGGAGCTCAGTGGCATAGTCTTGGAGTCCCGGAGAGATATCATCAAGATTCAACCCATTATCATGAGAGAGTGGGTAAACATACATGTGCTCATGGTTAAGTTGCCTCATAGCAATATTGGACAATCGATCGTGTGCATCAGATAGTTTATGGTTGCCATGGAGGTGGATCAAAAAATCAACTAAGATGTCCAGATCAACTTTATTGATCTGCTCATGAGTCTGATAATAGCTCACATAAGGCGTGCCTTCTCCGAGATCTTGCATGATCAATACATTATGCTCAGCGTCAGCACTCAAGATAGCCGGTATACGTAGCGCTAAATGCGCATCATTGGCGATGGTCGTATAAAATTTATGCTCTTGCATCGCCCTCTTTGCTGGTGCGGCCACCTGAGGATATTTTTCTACATAAGAACGGCTCTGTTTGATGATAAAGGACCGTTGGTTTGTGTTTACTCTTAGGGTGAAATTCATATTACCATCACCTGGTACCGAGACGGCGGTAATTGCCTCATCACTCTGTAGGAAATGTATAGAATCGAGATACTCTTTTAACTGGACAGAATCTTTAGTGAGAATGGTCATTTTATGAAAGTTGAGATGAGATTATTATGAAAATTTGGGACGACATCATAACAGTAAGTCACTGGATATCCATCTTCCTCCGTACATAATAGATAGTTTTTAAATACCTCTTGCTGATCTTCTCCCACCGTATCGTCACTATGAATGACCAGTCTCGCATTGAGCGTCTCTGAGATGATATCTTGAGGACGTATGAGATAATGACTTGCCAATACATCAAAAGGGTTAAATCCATCAGCACCCATATCATACCATTGAGCTAACCATGGTCTGCTTTTATTGGCCAGCCATTGACTCCCTGCCGTTCCTTTACTTAGGGTATCAAGGTCTTGAGCCTTGAGCCATACCTTACTGGATATTTCGAATGGACATAGAGCTATTGGTACTCCACTCTCAAGTAACACTTGAAAAGCCGTATTGTCCAAATCAAAATTGAGATCTCTAAATCTTGTGTCACCATTACCTATAGCAAAGAAGTCTCTCTCCGTTCGTCGCCCTGCGACAAGGATCACTTCTTGGATCGAGTCTCGTAGTTCAGGGTACTGCAACAGGAGTATGCCAACGTTGGTGGCGGGCCCTATAGCCAGTATCTTTTGGGGTTTAATCATTAAGGACCTGGCCATGGCCTCTACACCGTCATTGCTTGTTAGTGAGCGGAGGTTTATAGGTTCACCAGCACCCTTAAACACTGGAATCTCATAATTGCCAAATGTTGCGACCATCTCTTGACATAGGCGATAACTATCATCGATTCGAGTATTGCCATAGACGGACGATATACCTGTTATATGGATGGCTGGGTGATGTAGCAACTGTAGGATAGCGTATCCATCGTCGACGTCACTATATCCAGGACTACCATAGTTCGTCATGCCTGCTGCAAGGTCGGCATCTATCCATACTTCTTGTGGAGCGTTGTCTTGCTCAGTTATATGTCCATTAGGAACTGAAGCTTTGGAGGATGTTGGATCTGTAGTTGTCTTTGGCGTGCATTGCGCCAAGAGACAAATAAAGATGATTGTTATAGCGATTGCCACTATCTGATGAAAACTATATCTATGAGGCATACAGAGGTATTAGTTGGGGGTCTTAATTGTGTAACACATTATTTGCTGCGAAGGTACAATCTGTATGACCCATTATTGCTATGTTCGATGATCGAGTCACTTAGACGACAATTGACCATGGAGATGATACTTTTGTAATATGCTAATAACGATCAAGTGCATATAAACATTTCTTATAGACATCCTTGATTTGTTGACTTAATCATGGCCTTTCGGCTAGTAAGTACTATAGGTGATGATAGTTCGATTTGATATCGCAGAGCTGTCTAGATGGTATTAAAAAGTAGGGCACAGATTGTGCGTAAGGGAGAGATACAGGTATCT
>CAZJHC010000009.1:0-24356 GCA_964545645.1 uncultured Saprospiraceae bacterium | reverse complement strand
ATTCTATTTCGTGAGAGGGGCCATTCATCTGCAACAGTTGATCCCTTTGGTTTGATAATTGTTGATTAATCAAATCATATTCTTTGATCTCATCATAAAAATAATATATCCATAAGGCTACGCTAAGGCAGTAACTGATGATCCAAGAGATCAGGGTGTCACCAAAAGCTGCATGACCAAATATCAATTGAAAAGAATAGTGCAGTAGAGAGGCAAAAAAAAGGCAATAGAAAGCACATAGTAAAATCAACCGCTGTCTTTTTATTTTTAAAGCTGACGCCACATAGGCCATCTTAGATATTATGAAATTGATTTCCTCATATTGACCCTGTGTTTGACCAGGAGTCATCAATTTATTCTCTTGTATCAAGGATTTCATAATGAAATGTGCACAACCTAAATACAATATGATCGCTATGAGGAAGAAATATGACACACTCAATCCTGTCATATTTGCTTGAACAATGAGAACCAATACAAGAGGGACAGTTATGACGACATATCCTTGGCGAATAAAACTAAGGTCGGACCGATCACGTAAATCTTCAAGGAGATCATTAACACCTTCCTTGAGGTTGGACATTAGGCTCTCATCATAGGCACTCTCTTCAGTTTGATTAAGAGCTCTGAGCCTTTTGAGATATTCTCTGTATTTGCTTTGACGATAAATTAAGTCCACAATCCAAAGGTCTATGTCGATATTGACCTTCTAAATTTAGGGCTTAGAGTTGATATATAAGGTGTCGCTGTAAAAAAAAGACCTCTAATGAGTCTATACGGCTACCAATCCTCTAACTAAAAGGGATACCTCATCTTTATATACTTCGATAAAGCCTCTCTCTATAGTATAGGTTGATTTAGATCCTGCTTGATCTATAACTCTGACTTCTCCTTCGGTAAGAGAAGATACGATAGCTGCATGACCTTGGAGTACTTCAAACTGCCCTGAAGCCCCTGGTACTTTCACAGATGTAATTTCGCCTGTAAAAACCTCCTTTTCGGGAGTAAGTATGGTTAGATTCATATTAAATCTTTATGAAGCGATTATGCGTTAGCTTCAGCCAGTAATTTTTTACCCTTAGCTATGGCTTCTTCGATAGATCCAACAAGGTTAAAGGCAGATTCTGGATATTCATCCACCTCTCCATTAAGGATCATGTTAAATCCTTTGATCGTATCCTCTATCGGCACCAATACTCCTTCCAATCCAGTAAATTGTTCCGCAACGTGGAACGGTTGAGAAAGGAATCTTTGTACTCTACGAGCTCTATGAACTATACGCTTATCCTCCTCAGACAATTCTTCCATACCAAGTATAGCAATGATATCTTGGAGCTCTTTATATCTCTGCAATATATTAATCACCTTGAAGGCAGTATTGTAATGCTCATCACCGATAATTGCAGGATCTAATATTCTTGAAGTAGAATCAAGTGGATCCACTGCTGGGTATATTCCTTCTGAGGCAAGTTTTCTACTCAATACTGTCGTCGCATCAAGGTGAGCAAAGGTCGTAGCCGGGGCAGGGTCAGTCAAATCATCCGCAGGTACATATACCGCTTGTACAGAAGTGATCGAACCTCTCTTAGTCGAAGTGATACGCTCTTGCATCTTACCCATCTCGGTAGCTAATGTAGGCTGATACCCTACCGCTGATGGCATCCTACCTAATAATGCTGAGACCTCAGATCCTGCCTGAGTAAATCTAAATATATTATCAATAAAGAATAATATGTCTTTACCTCCCTGAGGATCATTGACATCACCATCTCTATAATATTCTGCTATCGCCAGACCAGACAGGGCCACTCTTGCCCGTGCTCCTGGAGGCTCATTCATCTGTCCAAATACAAAAGTCGCTTTTGATTCGAGTAATGATTCTTTTTTAATCTTGGACAAATCCCATCCACCTTCTTCCATAGAATGCATGAAATCTTCACCATAATTAATAATGCCTGCTTCCAGCATCTCTCGTAACAAGTCATTACCTTCTCTAGTACGCTCACCAACTCCGGCAAATACAGAAATCCCATCGTAACCTTTGGCGATGTTATTAATCAATTCTTGGATCAATACTGTTTTGCCTACTCCTGCACCTCCAAATAAACCAATCTTTCCTCCTTTAGAATATGGTTCAATTAGGTCGATTACTTTGATACCTGTATAAAGTACTTCAGAGTCTGTAGATAGATTTTCATACAATGGTGGCTCTTGATGTATAGCTCTTGTGAGTCCGCCAGTTACTTCGCCGATACCATCTATAGCTTCACCAACTACATTAAACAACCTTCCTTTGATGGCATCACCTATGGGCATAGAGATAGGGTGTCCTAAATCTTTTACTTTAGTGCCTCTTGTTAGACCATCAGTTGCATCCATGGCAATAGCTCTTATACTATCCTCGCCTAAGTGCTGTTGACACTCTAAGACTATTTTGTCTCCATTTGATTTTTCTACCACGAGCGCACTCATGATTTCTGGTAGTGCAATTTGTTCGCCAGCAAAACTCACATCCACTACTGGGCCGATGATTTGCTTGATTTCTCCGATGTTTGCCATATTCTGTCTTAACTGAAGGTTTCTAAATTGGCCGCAAAGATAACTTTATATTAGATCTATGAAAGCATGAATATTTGAAAAAAGTCTAAGTAATAATTACTTGTGATAATCGATATGAATATTTTGAGATTTTAGGGACGACAGGATTTGATATTCATAAATTTTGACAAACGCAATACTGATAAAATATAATACTTCTGAGATTGTCTTATGCTGCGTCTGAAGAGGACAATATGAAGTTATTTATACTTATTCCATTTGTAATGGAGATCTCCTCTGCATTGATAAGCTCTAAGACTGAAAGAAATGTAATGATGCAATGGAGGCGATCACGTAAGCCAGTAAATAGATCTTCAAAGGTAGTGTTCTTGTGCTTTGTGATTTTCTCGATGATATATTCTTTTTGTTCTTCGATGCTGTAACTGTATTTATATACGAGATGCTTAGGACGGCTCTGTCTGATTTTCATTTTATTCATCGCTTGTTCAAAACTCTTAAATAGTTTGAACAGGGTCAATGATTCTAATTCAACATCTACAAGAGCTTTATTAGCGATGGTCTTTAATTCTAAGCGAGTATTGCCTCTGTCAGATAGTTTGGATCTTGTCTCTTCAAGGGTGCCGAGATCTTCTAAGACATCTTTGAAGCGCTTATATTCAAGGAGTTTTCGAGCTATTTCTTGTCGAGGGTCTATCTCTTGGCCGAGTTCATCTAACTCTGGACGAGGGAGGAGCATCTTGGCTTTAATACGCATGAGGGTTGCAGCTACTAAGATAAATTCGCTGGCTACATCTATATTTAGGTTTTCAAGTTGACGGATGTAGTCCAAAAAATCTGAGGTGATTGTGGATATCGGAATATTCATGATATCAATCTCATCTCTCTCAATAAAAAAGAGAAGGAGATCAAAAGGGCCTTCGAATTGCTTGATTTTAATAGTATAGACTTCCTCAGGTGTCGTCATATACCGACAAATATAGAGATCCTATGCCAACCTTATATCTAATTCCAATAACTATAGCTGACGACTCGATTGACTATATTCCCCCTATTACATTGCGAGTGCTCCACGAGCTTGATTGTTTTTTCGTGGAACGGATTAGAACGGCACGCAGGTTTATCAAGTCATTGGATTCTAATTTCAATATCAATGCTGTAGAGTTTATTGAGATGGATAAACGAGATATGAACAACAATTATACTTTGATCTCATCTATCATAAGTACTCAAAGGAATTTTAGCATAATGTCAGAATCAGGTTTGCCTTGTATCGCTGATCCGGGATATCAGATTGTTGATAGAGCTAGAAAGGCTGGGTACAATATTCGACCTTTAAGTGGTCCAGGATCTATTTATATGGCCCTGATGGCTTCGGGGCTTAACGGCCAGCAGTTTGTTTTTCATGGATATTTGCCGATTAAGGATAGAGAGCTTAATGTTAAACTTAAAAACATGGCTGATGAGATAATGCGAACAGGTTATACTCATTTGTTTATAGAGACCCCGTATCGCAACGAGAGGATGCTCACTGCGCTTCTCAAAATTATACCGACTCGTTTAAAGCTTACTCTTGCAATGGATATTTCAGGAGCGCATGAGTCTATAAAGTCAAAGTCAATCGGAGAGTGGAAAGACACACCCAAAGAGCCAATGCCTAAAGTGCCTTGTATTTTTCTTTTGGGTATATAAAAAAGTAAAGGGGCCAAAACCCATTTGACCCCTTTGTAAACACCCTTTAAATAAATTTTATATCTACTTCTCTTGGTCTTACAAGGATCAAAAAATGACCCTTGTAAATACCATCGAAGTGTGTTTCAGCTTTTGCTATATACCTTCTATGTCTGCGCTTACTATTCTTTGCATCTGATTTAAGTTTTGATTATTAATGATAATCAAAGGTACATCAAGAACAGTCTTTTATTAGTAGACACTAAGTGTGTTTTGCAGACAATGAAATATAGGATTATTATTTATGTTTATGACATAAATGATTACTAATCAGTAGATTATCCTTTGATATCTGTTAGATCAAGCTCAATACTTCTTCGGTAAACAAAATTAAGTTATCTAACGAACAAAAAAAATGTCATAAATTTCAGATTAGAGACATTGATATCATTGATTTAATATTATTTATAAATTATAAGTACCTCATAATTAATCATTTATGAAAATAGATGAGCGCATAGTTCAACTGTCTAAGATTATCCCCAAAGAGACTTTGCGAGAAATATTATCTGGCCACTCTCAACTCTCGGTAGGCAGAGTTGAGCTGCTAAAAAAATTATTGATACCTATGGAGTCTAATGATCTTAGTCTGAATTCAACTGAAATCAGAACACTTGGTAGGATAGAAACACAGTTTGTAGAGGAGTTGGTCTTGGCGACTATAGAAAAAAACAGCAGTAACCAGATAGACTCCAAGTCAATTAATCTCCATAAGAGATTTCTATTCATTAAGAATATTTTCAATCTTGGTCTAAGAGAGCTATCTGTATTTTATGCTAAGAAGCTATTGAAAGAAGCAAGGCAATTGTTCTTAGATGATTTATGCCTACTATTGGCTGATTTCATCGAGTATTATTACTCATTCATAAGTTTTGATTTTAAAAAAGCTGAGGAGTATTCTAAATATTATAATGAACAATTAGAGGTAATAAGAGTAAAAAAGAACGTATCAAGACTCTATTATGAGTTGATCAATCGCATCGTAAAGAATAAAAGCTTTATAGATAGAGAAGAACAAAAGAAGTATAAGTCTATGCTTGATTCTGAATTGCCCAAAGTCAATGCTGATACAAATATTACTATTTCTCAAAGGGTGTATTCTTGCCATTATTTTTTCTATCTATTGACAAGTCAGTATGAACAATTATATAAACTGGCAGATGAGACGCTCAATTATTATCAGAAATATTACCCTAATATTCAATTGCGGGTGTTTATGTCTTTCTTAAGACGAGGTGTTTCATTAATTTATCTAAAAAGTTATGATAGGGCTAAAAGTGATTTCCAACAGCTATCGTCATTTAATGCCACGCCAGGCACCTTGCATTGGAATTCTTGGCAGTCAAATGCTTTTATATTAGAAATGCTCACTAAAAACTATCAACAAGCGGCTGAAATATTATTGAGAGTATCTGTAGAACCTTCAATCATTAGATTAGACGATATCTGGTTACAGCAATGGCGCATTCGCTCAGCGTATATTCACTTCTTGGTAAAGATTGAGTTTATAGATTTGGCACGTTCAGGAAGAAAGAGAGTTCCTAACTTTAGATTAGGTAAGTTTCTGAATGAAGTACCTCATTACTCTAAGGACAAGCGTGGACTGAACATTTCCATACTCGTAGCCCAGTTTATTATTCTGTTGGCTAACAAGAAATATGGTCAGCTGATAGATCGTTCAGAAGCACTCAGCAAATATTCTTATCGTCACCTCAAAAACAATCAAAACCTAAGATCAAATTGCTTTATTAGAATGCTCTTAGCTTTGGTCAAGGCGGACTTTAATCCAATCAGAGCAACACGATATGCTCAGAAATACATAGACAAACTGGGCTCTACACAAATGAACCTAAATGAGTATAGTACTGATATTGAGATTATCCCTTATGAGGATCTATGGCAGATAATCCTTGATATATCTCAACCGATGAGAAGGAAAAGAGCGTAATAAGATTGATATTTAGGATGTCAAAGGAGAGGTGAGATATGATGAATACTTTGGTAAGGTGGTACATCAAGAGGTTTAATATAGAGTTAGATCAAGTTCGCTATGATACTCCAATGGTTCAGCAAGACGAATTGGAGAAAATTCTACGTAGTCCTTTAACGCAACTTCTCAACCCTAAAGTAGATTCGAATAGCAATAGCATGGAGTTTAAGGCGAATGCTCCTATAACTACCTATGACTATTATAGTGAGTCAATTGAAGCACTGATGAATAGTCCCAATCATCGAGTAGAGTATTATGCTCAATCATCTGGCACCTCTGGAGGTGCCAAAAAATTAGTGCCCACTCCTGAATCTTTTGTAAGAGCAAATCATCTTAGAGGGTCATGGTACATCCTCAATACACTGTACAATACCGTGCCAGATATGAACGTATTCAAGGCTAAAAATCTTCTAATAGGTGGGGCAATTTATGAGCGCAAGGATCGATTTTTAATCGGAGATGTATCAGGTATTATGCTCAATAGGATTCCTTCTTTTTTTAGACCATTTTATATACCTACTATTGCTGAAGCCATTCTGCCAGACTGGACTGCTAAGTTGGAAATTACGATTCATAAGGCCTCAAAAAGTAATGATGTGTCACTCCTAGCTGGAGTGCCGACTTGGGTACTAGCAGCATTGGCCGGCGTGAAAAGAAATATTGGTGCCAAAAAAATATCGGATCATTGGCCTCAACTTAAAGCGTATATACATGGTGGGGTAAGCTTGACTCCATATATGCGACAGTTCCAGGACCTCATCGATTTGCCAAACTTTAAGTTTATAGAAGTGTATAATGCCACAGAGGGGTTCTTTGCTATTCAAGATAACCCTGATGAAGAGGGGATGTTACTCTTGACTAAGAGTGGTATTTATTTTGAGTTTATACGATATCGAGATTATGCGTCAGCTGGGATAGAAGATATCTTGGACTTTGAGGATGTTGTACTAGGCGAGCACTACGTCTTGCTGGTATCGACCCAAGCAGGATTGCTACGTTATATCATGGGAGATATTATTCAGTTTGTGAGTATCGCTCCTTTTAAAATCAAAGTGGCAGGACGGATTTCAGAGTATATCAATGCATTTGGAGAGGATCTTATGCTTTGGCAGGTTGAGGAGGCTTTATATAAGATTTGTGATCAACACAATGTATCTGTAAATCACTTTACTGTAGGGCCCAAGTATTTATCTGTTGATGAGAAGGGGTGGCACGATTGGGCCATAGAGTTTGAGCATCAACCTGGAGATATGGAGACGTTTGCCGAGGTTTTGGATAATGAGATTCAGTATATTAATAGTAATTATGCCCAAAAGAGATATCAATCCTTAGCATTAGAATGTTTAAGAATACATCCAGTAGAAAAAGGCACATTTAGCAAATATTTGAAAAATAAGGGAATGGAAGGAGGACAAAGCAAGGTTAAAAAATTAAGTAACAACAGAGATGTGCTGGACAAAATATTAATCAAGTGAATGTATGATAAAATACTCCCTGATCTTAATGATCAAGACGGTGATGAAGATCTATTAATGGATCTAATATCAAAAAGAGTGGCAGAGCTTCTCGATGATGATCCAGGATTGTTATTTAGCTACATGTACCGACTAGATATAGAAGAACATAAGTTAAAAGCAGCTATCAAAATAAAGACTGGCGAAAATCAGATAAAAGCTTTGGCTCAATTGATTTTGGATCGTCAGAAATTAAGAATGATGTATAGGGAGAAGTTTAAAACTGATGAAGGGTCGGACAATATATAGAGTCATAGAAAATGCTTGTTAATAGGAAAGGAATCATCTGCAGAGCCATTAAATATGGTGAGTCAAGTCTCATACTTGATATATTCAGCGCTGATACTGGTATGAAATCTTATATATGTAGTGGGGTCCGAAAGAAGAGATCAAGCAAGTCTGCCATCTTGCAGGTTATGAATTTTGTAGACTTTATATGTTATGTCAAGTCTGAAGAGAAGGCCTCCCTATTGCGCATCAAAGAGATAAAGTACCATAAGATTTATAAAAATATACCCTTTGACATAGTTCGTGGAACTTTGGGGATGTTTCTTCTTGAAGTAACACGAAAGGCCATACATCAAACAGATGACAGCACTCCTATATATGCCTTTATCGAGTCAAAGTTTTCCTCTTTGGATGATTCTGATACCGTGCTATCAGATTTTCACATAGTATATATGATTCAACTAGCCCAGTTGTTAGGATTTGAAATGCAAAACAACTTTGATGACAAGCATCCTTATTTTTCCTTAAAGGATGGTATGTTCATACCTAATCCTGCTAATCATCGATTTGTACTTGACCAAGATCTGAGTGAGTTGCTTTTTACATATCTAAAGTCTATCAGGCCAGTAACTACCAAACGGGATAGAATTCGATTATTAGAGAGCCTAGTCTCTTACTATGCATATCATATTGATAGTTTTGGTAGTATCAAGTCGCTTGAGGTATTGCAGAGCTTATATGATACTTAATGTGGTAAGCTTCCATTTGATGACAACTTATAATTACTTTTACGCTCAGAATAAATAACTATGATTCTTAAAGATTTCGTTGCGGTAAGTGGATTGCCTGGATTATATAAGATGGTTACCTCTCGTAATAATGGGCTCGTTGTAGAAGATATTGATACAGGCAAAACCAAGTTCGTCTCTATACGTAAGCACCAGTTTACTCCACTAGAGACTGTGGCTATATATACGGATGATGATGCCTGTGATATGAAGGATGTATTTGCTAAGATAAAAGAGTCAAACCTTGATATCCCTTCAACTAATGCTAAGCCTCAAGAATTATTCGATTATTTTGGTGAGATCTTACCAGATTATGACCGTGATCAAGTTAAAATAAGTGACGTCAAGAAGGTTATCAAATGGTATCAATTTCTTGACCAAAGAAACCTACTGTTAGCCTCGGCAGAAGAAGAATAATATTAGAAAAAGACATTGAGGACAATCAGCAATATGATAGATGTTGCTAAGCCATACATAAAGATATTGTAGGCAACCTTCAGTCTAAGGTATTTCTTATTCAACACGATGCCGTGGTCGTACATGTTTTCGGCTAGATGAGAGTAGATAGACTTCTCGTTCATCTTGAACTCATCCATCTTCTCAACAAAGTCTGTCTTTGGCATCTGTATAAAGTTGGCAAAAAAGAAAATACTCATTCCCTCATGATACTTAGTAAGTTTAGGTACGTTAGGCCTTGCAGCCATGGTGGCATTGATCATTGCGACTCCAGAAGTAATTAACAACACAATCACAGGCACCATTACTTTAAAGTCCATGCTGATGCCACTTCCTGACATGGCACTTCCTCCAAACAGGCTGATGAGCACTGAGAGCATAACCGCATTAATACCTATGAGCATGTTGGCTTTGTTGTCTGCGATGGCACTCATGTTTATTTGGTCACGGAACAAGACTCTATACATAGTCTCTATTGCTCTGCCATATTTTACTGTTTCTTTAGAAACTTTCTTTTTGCTCTTCTTCTTTATTAAGCTTTTGACATTGCTTCGATTGATTTTCTTGTGAGCCGTAAATGTCTGTTGGCCATAATTTGTTAAAAACTCCGTGGACTTCAGATAACTTGATTGTAGTTTATTCCATTCTTTTGCCTTAAGCTCCTTTTGATTGATCAATTCAAGCTCTTGTCTGAGGAGATCACTGCGCAAGGAGAAGATTTCTGAACCAGCATAGTGATGATCAGCGTCATGGATTATCTTTTTTGACAGACTATCTCTCTCTCCGTCATAATTCATCTTGGTACTCTCTATGAGTTCAGCTACAGCATTAATTTTTTCGCTGGGATAACCTGCTTGGGTTAAGAAGGAGGTGGATATTTTAATCCCTTCATCTTCGTGATGTTCATAAGAGATATTATAGCCTATATCATGAAACCATGCCGCAAGTGTTAAGACCTCCAAGTCTTCATCACTTACATTTTCTTCCTTGCCTATTAATTGTACATAGCTAACAACGTCTTGGGTGTGAACTATATCGTGATACTTATAGTTCTCCCATGAAGGATCGTCAAATTGATTTTTGACGTATTCGGCAGCCTGAGATATTATTGATTGTTGCAAAATCTATTAGATATCATTTGTGGTAGCAAAATACGAAAAGACTCACAATATCTGCTTTTATCCAGCCCATCCTTCTCGATCGAGGCTTCGATACTGGATAGCTTCTGCCAGATATTGGATAGTTATTTCTTCGCTGCCGGCCAGGTCGGCACAGGTTCTGGAGACTTTAAGTATGCGATCATAGGCACGTGCTGATAGTTGAAGTCGCTCCATAGCTTTCTTAAGCAGGTTAAGACCAGCATTATTGAGCGTACACATTTGTTTGACCATCCTGCTGGTCATTTGTGCATTACAATATATGTCAGGATACTCTTTGAATCTCTCATGTTGTATTTCACGAGCTGTAGTAACTCGGCTTCTTATATCTGCACTAGACTCGCTCGTATTAGTTCTATCGTTGAGTTCGTCATAAGATACTGGAGTAACCTCTACATGCAGGTCTATGCGATCGAGCAAGGGGCCGGATATTTTGTTAAGATACTTTTTAACGATACCCGGTCCACAGGCGCAATCTTTCTCTGGATGATTGTAATAGCCACAAGGACAAGGGTTCATAGAGGCAACCAGCATAAAACTCGATGGGTAATCTACGGTCACTCGAGCTCGTGAAATGGTAACTCTACGCTCTTCCATAGGTTGGCGCATTACTTCTAATACGGTACGTTTAAATTCTGGTAGTTCATCCAAGAACAACACTCCATTATGTGATAAGGATATTTCTCCTGGATGTGGATTAGACCCGCCTCCTACGAGCGCCACATCACTTATAGTATGATGAGGTGATCTAAAGGGTCTAGAGGATATCAATGATGCATGAGGACCTAACAATCCACAGACTGAATGAATCTTGGTGACCTCGAGTGCTTCATGCAAGGATAATGGCGGCAGGATACCTGGAAGCCTCTTTGCTAACATAGTTTTGCCAGCTCCAGGGGGGCCTATCAATATTACGTTGTGCCCTCCTGCGGCGGCGATTTCCAGGGCCCGTTTAATATTTTCTTGACCCTTGACATCTGAAAAATCGATAGCATGATGTCCTTGCTCTGAATTAAATATTTCTCGGGTGTCTATATGAGTTGCCTTCAGAGATCTTTGACCATCTAAAAACTCGATGGCTTCAACAAGATTATCGATGCCGTATACTTCAAGATTATTGACAATAGCGGCTTCATTAGCATTTTGTTTGGGAAGGATAATCCCTTTGTATTTATTCTTTCTTGCTTGTATCGCAATGGGTAATGCACCCTTAATAGGTCTTAACTGTCCATCGAGCGCTAGTTCTCCCATGATAAGGTACTGATCCAAGAGGTCCGCAGACATTTGTTTTGTAGCTGCTAGTACTCCTATGGCTATAGGTAGATCATATGAAGACCCTTCTTTCCTGATATCTGCAGGTGCCATGTTAACGACAAGTTTGAGTCGAGGCATTTTGTATCCTACATTTTTAATAGCAGCCTCAATCCTTTGAAAACCTTCTTTGACGGCATTATCTGGCAATCCAACTAAATAATAAAATTGCTTGCCTGCAGCTACATTGCCACCTGCATTGACTTCGATGGTGATCGTTTGTGCGTCTACTCCTTGTACTGCGCTTGCATACGTTTTAACTAACATGTTACTCAGTAGATGTTCTCTTTGATGTAATTGTCGCTCACAAGATAGTTTTTACTTAAAACATTTAATCATCAGAGATTTTAATATCTGATAGTTGTGCCTTATTGGTTAAGGATGTATCTTGCTGATAGAATGAAGAATTTAATTACTTGTTGTTGCTGTTGTGCTCATAGGAGTTAGCTTCAATAGGTAGATAATTATAAAATATAGAGCCTAATTGGAGAACCGATTAGGCTTTTTTTATGCACAAAATGAAGAGATATATCACATCTATGGTTTCTAACACAGCATGTTGTTGCTGTTGTTGCTGCTATAGGTAGGTTTATCTTGATAGAATAATTATAACACAATATTAAAAAGGCTATCAAGTAACATTGATAAGCCTTTTTTTATAGCCTTTAAAACATTTGTTCAAATGAATATAACCATAGATAACAATTTGATTTCTCCAGAGGATAAAAAAGACATTTTGGAGTTACAAGAAAGAATTGGGAAGTTTAGAAATGGAGAAATTGATGAAGAGCGGTTTAAACTCTATCGACTCACCCGTGGAGTCTATGGGCAGCGTCAGCTGGGAGTGCAGATGTTTAGGATTAAAATCCCTTTTGGCAGCTTGACAGCTGATCAATTAGTTAGAATAGCAGATGTATCAGATAAGTATGCTACTGGCAACCTGCATATTACAACTCGCCAAGATATCCAGTTGCATTATGTCAAGTTAGACGATTCGCCAGCGGTGTGGACAGAGCTGGCAGAGAAAAATATAACAGCAAGAGAGGCCTGTGGTAATACCGTAAGGAATGTAACTGCCTCTGCAGAGGCAGGGATAGATCCTAATGAGCCTTTTGATGTGTCTCCCTATGCACACGCTGTAGCACACTACTTTATGCGCAATCCTATCTGTCAAGAGATGGGGCGTAAGATTAAACCAGCATTTTCGAGTAGCCAATATGACAATGCGTTGACATTCATGCATGATTTTGGTTTTGTGCCGATAGTTAGAGACGGTGTTGAAGGATTTAAGATAGTAGTTGGGGGTGGCTTAGGAGCTGTGGCGATGTTCGCCCAAACCGCCTATGAGTTTTTGCCAGGGGATCAAGTTATACCATTTATGGAGGCAGCTTTGAGGGTATTTGATAGATATGGAGAAAGAGAAAAAAGGCATAAAGCTAGGCTTAAATTTTTGATAAAAAAATTAGGTGTCAACCAGTTTGTAACACTGGTTGAAGACGAAAAAAAGGCACTTAAGGTGCAATCATATGAGGTTCCTTCATTGGCCATACAAGCTAAGCCCGTTCCACATTTTACCCCTAACGTAACTCAACCAGACCAAGAGGATAAGTATACATTATGGCTAAAGACTAACACCTTCGAGCAGAAGCAAAAAGGACATTTTGGAGTTTATATAAAGGTCTTCTTAGGGGATCTGTCCAGTGATAAAGCGAGGTATCTGTCTAAGATAGTAAAGAAATATGCTGCGGATGATATAAGACTTACTATCAATCAAAACATCTTATTAAAGTATGTTCATGAAGACCATTTGGCAGAGTTGTTTACCATATTAGACGGTTATGGATTCGCCGAGCCAGGATATGATTCTATCGCAGATATAACAGCATGTCCAGGAACGGATACTTGTAATCTCGGTGTGACCAATAGTACTGGATTGTCAGGAGTCTTAGAGGCAATGCTTAGAGAAGAGTATCCTGAGCTCATCGCCGATAAACATATCAAGATCAAAATCAGTGGATGCATGAATGCCTGTGGCCAGCATATGATTGGTAATATAGGATTTCATGGAAGCTCAATAAAAAAGAATAATCAGGTCATACCAGCGATGCAAGTCGTTTTAGGTGGAGGTGTAGATCCTTCTGGCAAGCCTTACATAGCTGATAAAGTGATTAAGATCCCAACTAAGAGAATACCAGATAGCGTTAGGGCGATCCTGGATCATTACTTGCAGAATGCCGGAGAAGGAGAATATTTCAATCATTACTATGAACGGATAGGAGGCAAGAAGTTTTTCTACACCCTTCTTAAGCCCTTAGCTGTGATTGATTCTATCAAATCTAAGGAATTGATGGATTGGGGACAGGATCATCTTTATCACCAGGCCATTGGAGTCGGGGAGTGTGCTGGTGTCATCCTCGACATGGTTGGAACCATTATTAATGATGCACAAGAAAAATTAGAAAACGCCAAAGAGTCTATAGCTCATGGGCATTTGGCGGATGGTATTTACTACGCTTATTCTACTATGGTAGTTGGAGCGAAGGCCATACTTCTATCTGAAGATATAGCGTGCAATACTCAT
This sequence comes from uncultured Saprospiraceae bacterium, assembly GCA_964545645.1. Classification (GTDB taxonomy): domain Bacteria; phylum Bacteroidota; class Bacteroidia; order Chitinophagales; family Saprospiraceae; genus GYS-P2D. The sequence continues at coordinate 10,044 of CAZJHC010000009.1, read as the reverse complement.
CGCAAGATTATCTCCGATTTTCAAGAGCATATCATAGAGACCAATAAGATAAGTTTGGGCTATAACTTTGAGGATCGGGTATTATCTATTAATAAGCAAGAACCGAGCGAATCCTTCGCCGAGGATATAGTAGAGGAAGCTGCCACTTTTTTGAGGGCCATAGTAGATCATAGAAACAACAAAACAGCTTCTGAAGACGTGGACAAAGAGGTCGTAGCAAGTTATTATAAAGCATAATATGGAGCCTAGTAAAGTCATATTAGTAGGAGCTGGTCCAGGAGATCCTGATTTAATCACGGTCAAAGGATTAAAAGCTATACAGACTGCCGATGCAATATTGTATGATGCACTATCTAGCGAAGAGCTGCTCAAAGAAGCATCTCATCATGCACAATTAATATATGTAGGAAAGCGATGTGGAAGACATAGTCTTAAGCAACAGGATATCAATGCTCTCTTGCTCCATATGTCTCAGACTCATCAAAATGTCGTCCGGCTCAAAGGCGGAGATCCCTATATCTTTGGTAGAGGCCACGAAGAGCAAATGTTTTTAGAAAAAAAAGGCGTCACAGTTGAGGTTATTCCTGGGATATCTAGTGTAACGAGTCTGGCAAGCATACAGAAGGTGCCGCTAACTCGTAGGAATATCTCTGAGAGCTTTTGGGTGCTTACTGGGACAACAAAAGATCATCAGCTATCTGCAGATATTCAACAAGCAGTACAGACCAATGCCACTTTGGTTATTCTTATGGGCACTCGAAAGCTAGTACAGATCTCTCAACTGCTTATAAATGCACATAAAAGTGACCTGCCAATGATGATCATTGAAAATGGTTCAAGAGTAGACGAAAAAGTCCATATAGGTACAGCTAAAGAATTTATCAATGGTGCTAGCATTTCAGGACCAGGGATTATCATTATAGGCGAGGTAGTCAATCTACATCCAGATTTTGTTAAGAGTTATGCTAAAAGTCAATGGATATGAATCAAAATATGCTCTATCCAGTTTTCTTTAGAATGGATAAATTAAAGATGCTCATAGTCGGTGGTGGAGAAGTAGGAATGGAGAAGTTGCATTTTATTATGAAAAGCAGCCCCAATGCCCATATTACCGTTATTGCCACTTGGTTCGGAGAAGAGGTCTCCAGCTTAATAGCTAAACATTCTACCAATATCAGCACCGTGATTAAGGCCTTTGAGCCAGAGGATGTCATAGGATATGACTTAGTAGTGGCGGCTACCAACTTTGTAGAGGTCAATCGAAAAGTATATGATGCTGCTAAAGCTCATGGCAAAATTGTTAATATCGCTGACACTCCAGACTTGTGCGACTTTTATATGGGGTCCATAGTAACCAGAGGGGACTTGAAAGTAGCGATATCTACTAACGGGAAGTCTCCAACATTCTCAAAGAGATTCAGACAGTTGTTGGAAGAGATACTACCCGATGAGACCAATGAGCTGCTTGAAAATTTAAAAATCTTTAGAGATCAATTGAAGGGTAACTTCGAAGAGAAGGTCAAAGAACTTAATGATCTAACCAAAACCTTAATTGAACGATGAGTGAAATAGCTGTCGACGTAGATATTGATCATTTAAATGCAGAGTATCAATCGTTGAATCCCATTCAGAGATTGAGAAAGCTTTTTGCAGACTTTGATCAAGATGATATCTTGGTGACTTCATCATTTGGTACTACATCAGGAATCTTGATGGGCATGGTGAGCAAAGCAGCACCTGGTCACCCCATACATTTTATTGATACGACTTTTTGTTTTAAAAAGACAATAGAATATAAGCAGACACTGACGGAGCGATTAGGGCTCAATATTGTTCATATACTCCCTACGGTAGAAGATAATACATATGCACGAGAAAAAAATCTCTGGAATCAGGATACAGAAAAGTGCTGTAACCTCAATAAAATAAAACCATTCGAGCCATATAAGCAAGGTAAGAAAATATGGATTTCGGGCCTTTTAATGAACCAAACGCCATTTAGAGAGAACTTAAAAATATTTGAACGGAGAGGAAACATTATTAAGATGCATCCAAACATAGATACCAGTGCCATCCAGTTTGATATGTTTTTGGCTGATAATGAGATTCCTCCGCATCCGCTTAAATTAGAAGGATTTGACTCGGTTGGTTGTACCCATTGTACTATGAAAGGCTCAGGTCGATCCGGGAGATGGGCAGATTCAGACAAAACAGAGTGCGGTATTCACCTATAGCTATGGTGATTAATTTTTCAATTCATTTAGTTGTTAAAAGAAATATTTTTGCGTCATGATTAAGACAGATATACTCATTATAGGTGCTGGGCCCGTTGGGCTGTTTACAGTATTTGAAGCAGGATTGCTCAAGTTGAAATGTCATCTGGTAGATGCTTTGCCTATGCCAGGAGGTCAGCTTTCAGAGATATATCCAAAGAAGCCTATTTATGATATTCCTGGATACCCCAGCGTATTGGCCGGAGAATTAGTCGATAATTTGATGGAACAAATCGCTCCTTTTAAACCTGGTTTTACCTTGGGAGAAAGGGCCGAATCTATAAAAGAGGTAGGGGATAAGCTATACGAATTGACAACCAATAGAGGAACAAAGATCCAAGCGCCCGTCATAGCCATAGCGGCAGGGCTAGGTTGTTTTGAACCTCGCAAGCCACCTATTCCTAATATAGAGCAGTACGAAGACAAGGGGGTAGACTATATGGTTAAAGACCCAGAAAAATTTAGAGATAAAAAGTTGATCATAGCAGGTGGAGGAGATAGTGCTTTGGACTGGACTATTGAACTGTCTAATATTGCCAAGGAAATAACCCTTATACATAGAAGAACATCATTCAGAGGAGCGTTAGATTCAGTCGATAAAGTGATGGAGTTAGCCAAGGCTAAAAAAGTAAATCTCATTACTGAGGCTCAAGCGATCGGAGTCAATGGCAATGGCGTCCTGAAAGAGGTTGTCATCAAATCAAAAGCCGATGGAGAGTTTACACGGGCTGCAGACAATTTTATCCCACTATTTGGCCTTACCCCTAAGTTGGGTCCTATAGCAGAATGGGGGTTAAACATCAATAGGAACGCTATAGAAGTAGACACAAAAGATTATAGTACTAATGTTCCTGGCATTTATGCGATTGGTGACATTAATACCTATGAAGGCAAATTAAAGTTGATTTTGTGTGGCTTCCATGAAGGAACTCTTATGGTACAATCAGCATTTAAATACATATATCCAGACGCCAAGCTAAGTTTTAAGTATACGACGGTAGCTGGAGTTAATGGATTTGATGAGAACGTCACGGCATAAACTAACATTCAATTTAGTTCAATCTTGAAAGATATTATTAATATCACTGTAATAGATAGAGATGGAGCGTCTCATAAGCTTGAGGCCCCAACAGACATGAATTTCAATCTCATGGAGATTTGCAAATCTTATGAATTGCCTGTAGAAGGCACCTGTGGGGGTATGGCCTTGTGTGCATCTTGCCACGTCTATGTCCATACTGATCACAAGTTGTCTGAACCTTCAGATGACGAAGAGGATATGTTGGATCAAGCATTCTTTGTTGAGGAGAACAGTCGCTTAGGATGTCAGATCAGACTAGCAGAGGATTTGGATGGCCTCGAGGTCGAATTAGCACCAGTAGGAGATTAATATTATCATTTTCTTAAGAGGTTGGATTTATATTTTATCGTTTAAGAGGTAGAATAATTTCTGCTTTTAGAGTATTTTGCTCCTATAGTATGGTCATAATGAGAACTGTCTACGTACTTATCACATTGATTTTTATGAACTCTGGCATCTATGCTCAATATGATGATGTCATATCTTTGAAGAATGGATCATTTGAGGGATTACCGCATAGAGGAGATCCAAGGGATAATATCGGGATAAGAGGATGGTATGATTGTGGAGAGTTGCAGTTTCCTAGTGAATCTCCTGCAGATCTGCATCCGATCGACGCTTGGAAAGTAAATATACCACCATCTGAAGGCAGAACTTACTTGGGCATGGTCGTCAGAGACAATGACTCTTGGGAATCAGTATCTCAACGTATAGAAACTCCTATCGAAGAAGGCAAGTGCTACAGTTTTTCTATAGATCTGGCTAGATCTCCATACTATGTAAGTAGATCACGGATTACGGATCAAGTTGAAAACTATACCGAGCCTGCTGTATTGAGAGTATGGGGTGGAACAGGGGTTTGTGGACGTCAAGAACTCATAGCCGAGTCATCCACGGTAGTCAATAATCATTGGAAGACTTTTGAGTTTGAGATTAAGACAGGACGCAATTTAAATTATTTGACCTTGGAGGCCTTTTATGAGGTGCCTGTATTGATCCCATATAATGGGCATCTCTTAGTAGATAATGCCTCTACATTAAGACAAATTCCGTGTCCAGGAGATAATCCACTGATCGTTCAGAAAAAAGAACTGCCTAAGCAACCTGTAAGTAGGCCAAAGATCAAAGAGCCAATAACTACAGATGCTCAGGCCACCGAAGAAATAGCCGTTACCATGTCGGAGCCTCTCAAGAAGAGTAAATTGTTAGAAGAGCTTAATGGTGCCACGGTTAAAAAGGGACAAATCATTCGGATCGAAAATCTCTACTTCAAGGCTAACTCTTGGAAAATTGAACAGGAATCTGATCTTGTTCTGGGAGAGGTATTTGATTTCCTAAAAGAAAACAGGAACATCCTGGTAGAAATAGGTGGCCATACCAATACCATACCCGTTGCGGAAGATTGTGACAAGCTCTCTACCAATCGAGCAAAACAAGTAGCACTATACTTAAGCAGAAAAGGCATCTCTCCTAAAAGATTGAAATTTAGAGGATATGGCAAGCGCAAGCCAATCATAGCTAATGATATGTATGATATGGACGCTCGTAAGAAAAACCAGCGTGTAGAAATAAAAATACTAAGCTTGGACTATTCTGAGGCCACAGGCTCGATCATGAAACCTAAGGAGCTTAGATCTTCCCAAAACGAAGGATAGGATTTACTAACCACCTCTGGTTTGACAACTTGTATCGGATTAACCAATGCGAGCGGCGCAAAAGCCATTGCCATGCGATGATCCTTATATGTTTCAAATCGTGGGATTCCATCCTTGAATGATACCTTCGGACCGACTTGATATATTTCTCCAGATTTTTTTTTATTGGAACCAAGAGTGAATGAGCTATTGATCTTGCCCAACTCTCGGTTTAATGCATCAATCCGATCTGTTTCTTTGATCCTTAAGGTTTTTAGACCCGATAAGCTGGCTTGGACCCCTTTGGCAGCACACATCACAGCGATAGTTTGAGCCAGATCGGGTTGATTGATAAAATCATAATTAAACGATATCGCTCTATGTTCTCCCTTGTGTAGATTAAGCTTGCCACCTACCCAATCGGAGTTGATGCCTAGCATTCTTCCTATACCGATCATAGCGGCATCACCTTGTACACTGTCCTCAAATAGGCCTTTCAAGGATAATGTAGCTTCTTTGGCCAAAGACACAATAGAATAATAGTAAGAACTTGCCGACCAATCAGCCTCAACGGTAAATTCTTTGGATGTGTACGACTGTGGAGGGATGATGATTGATTGATTTTTTTTCTTGTAGGAAATGCCGAATTCCTTTATAGTTCGCAATGTCATGTTGAGATAGGACTCAGAAACCAAGTCTCCCGAAAGAGTAAGATTCATTCCATTGGGTAGAGTAGGTGCTATCAGCAATAGAGCGCTGATATATTGACTGCTGATCCCCGCATCTACGGTTACATCACAAGCTTTGTCGAGGCCTTTGGGCTTACTTATTCTTAGAGGAGGGTATCCTTTTTTGTCAAGATACTCTATCTGACAACCCAGTTGACGTAATGCGTCGACAAGAGGTCCAATTGGCCTTTCTTTCATGCGATTGGAACCAGTTAAGATTTGTTTGCCTTTTTGAACTGCGAGGTAGGCTGTTAAAAATCTAAATGAAGTGCCAGCATGATGGACATCATATTCTTTAAGATCCTTTTGTTGCAACAACTTCTTCAATATCTGAGTGTCATCACTCTTGGAGAGTTTTTTTATGTCAAATCTCTTGTGACACAGAGCTTGTATGATTAGGGCTCTATTGCTGATGCTCTTGGAACCCTCCAATTTGATTTTTCCATCTATATAACCCGTAGGGTGAGATACTTGTATAATACTCATAAATCTTAATCAGCGCTTACCAGATCAAAGAAACTGTCTGAATGATATCTGGATGAATGGACATGGCCACTGGGCATGTTTTTGCTACCTTCTCAAGGAGTTTTCTATCACTATGAGAAATCTCAATTGTAGGCATTTTAATGACTACTTTTATTTCCTTGATTCTTCGAGGGTTAGACTCCATTATCTTAGTGATCTCAGACTCAATGCCTTCTATATCTATGCCCTTATCTCTGGCCTTGATTCCCATGATGGTTATCATACAACTGGCTAAAGATGTAGCAACTAAGTCTGTCGGCGAAAAAGCCTCTCCCTTGCCATTGTTGTCAGTAGGGGCATCGGTTATAAGGGTGTTGCCAGAATTGATGTGATTAGCCATCGTTCTTAGATTCCCCTGATATGTCACTTGGGCTGTTGCCATTTTCAGTAGTTTTCGATTTGTCCATCGAAGGTACGTGTTTTTGGAGGCTTTTATTCCTATCGTAGGCTTTAATTATAGCTTTGACAAGCCTATGGCGTACGACATCATCAGGAGTTAAATAGACTTTTGCGATGCCCTCAATATCAGATAATATGTCAAGCCCTTCAACGAGACCTGACTTCATTTTTTTTGGGAGGTCTATCTGGGATAGATCTCCGGTGATAATACACTTGGCACTTGGTCCTAGACGTGTCAAAAACATCTTCAATTGCATACTGGTAGTGTTTTGGGCTTCATCCAATATAATGAAAGCATTATCCAAGGTACGTCCCCTCATAAATGCGAGAGGGGCCACTTCTATGGTTCCATTTGCCATGAATTGTGCTAATTTTTCACCAGGAAGCATGTCTTCCAAGGCATCATACAGTGGTCTTAGGTAAGGATCTACCTTATCCTTTAGATCACCAGGCAGGAATCCAAGGCTCTCACCTGCTTCGACGGCTGGCCTGGTTAGTATTATTTTTTTAACCAATCTGTTTTTCAATGCTCTCACTGCTAAGGCTACAGCCGTATAAGTCTTTCCAGTACCAGCAGGTCCTATAGCAAAGAGTATGTCATGATCCTCACTGAGCTCAACCATCTTTTTTTGATTGCGAGTTCTGGCTTTGATCTTTTTACCTCCATTGCCATGTACGATGATATTATTTGAAGACTTATTGTCATGGATATGATTGGTATGATTAAAATCTGAGAGAATATCCATGATTACATGATTTGAGATTACTTCGTTCTCTTTGATCACCCGTATGATTGTCTCAAACTTTTCTTTGACTTTTTGAGTCGTTCTTTTTTCTCCGGTTATTTTGATTTTCTCACCTCGAGTAACTATTTGTACCTCGGGATAGGCATTTTTAACCAAGATTAGTTTAGAATTTTTTGAACCGTATAGCTCCAGAGGATCAACCCCATCAATAGATAAGGTTATTTCGCTATAGGACTTCTTGGGCGGTAGGGCACTTTCTTTTTTTCTAATAATGCGATTTTTATAAAGGATTACTTAAATGTAAACCGCTCTTATAAGCAGGAATACTTTTATTAGATCAATAATAAGCCAAAAATGTGTGAATGGACTGAATAAATGATGACTAATCAAGTCTAAAAAAGACTTGATTTCTAAAAGCTTTGCAAAAATGTTTTTCTTTGGTCTAAATTAAGACAGCTCCATGAGCTTGGTGACTCTTACATCGGATTTTGGACATACGGATTATTATGTTGCACTACTCAAAGCAGCGATAATGAGGTATGAGCCTACTATAGCCATTGTAGATATCAGCCATCATATACAACGGCATGATATCATGGAGGCCTCGTTTTATTTAAGTAGTGCCTATACTCATTTCCCTAAGGGTACTATACACATAGCATCTATCAATACTTTTTATTCTCAAAAAAGTGAGCTTATATTACTTTCTTACGAAGGACATTTCTTCATAGGCCCTAATAATGGATTATTTTCTTTGGTATTCCCCGAGGTGAGTAATGAGCATATTTTTAGATTGTCAGATGATATGTCCTCTCAGAACCAGTATGATCTTTTAGGACGCTCGGTCCATAGCATTCTACACGATCAAGTAGACCAATTCGCAGTGCCTCTAGCTTCTTTTGATCGTAAGATAAGTTTGCAACCAGTGATTACATCCAGCCAGATCAGAGCAACGATTATACACATTGATCAATTTGGCAATGTGATTGTCAATTTGGACAGACAGACCTTTGAGTCGGTCAGGGCTAACAGACCTTATAGCATCTATTACAAGAGTAAAGATCCAATTAGACATCTTTCTGCTGATTATAGCGATAGTATCATAGGAGACGTTTGTGCCTTTTTTAATACCATAGATAGGCTTGAAATAGCAGTCAATATGGGCAACGCCCACCAACTTCTCAATCTTAATAAGAATGAGACCATCCAAATAAATTTTGGATAAACAACGATTTATGAAGGAGATAAAACTTAGTGAGTACAACATAGTATATCACAATGCCAATCAATCGCTCAAGCGGTATTTACAGGATAAGGAATATGCATCAATCGCTATACTCGTAGATGAAAACACCAAAGAGCATTGTCTCCCATCCCTACCAGTTATGGATACGGTACATCACAAAGTGATACTCATCGATAGTGGAGAATCCAATAAGATCCTTCCAACTTGTGAACATATTTGGTCGAAGATGTCATTGTATGGAATGGATCGACATAGTTTGCTCATCAATTTAGGAGGAGGAGTGATAGGGGACATGGGAGGATTTGCGGCATCTTGTTATATGAGGGGCATAGATTTCATACAGATTCCTACAACATTGTTATCCCAAGTAGATGCCTCCATAGGAGGCAAACTGGCCATAGATTTTAATGGTCTTAAAAATTTTATTGGCATGTTTAAAAATCCTAATCAAGTCATCGTCGATCATGCTTTTTTAGCAACACTGCCTACTTCCGAACTTAGGAGCGGATATGCTGAGATGCTCAAACATGCCTTAATCAAGGATAAAACAATATGGAAAAGATTGAACGCACAAAAGTGGCAAGAAGTAGCTTGGACAGAAGAAATCTTTGACTCAATATTGATTAAAAAACATGTGGTCGAAGAAGATCCCTTAGAAAAAGGGCTAAGAAAAATTCTCAATTTCGGTCATTCTATAGGCCATGCGATTGAGACAGTCTCGTTTAGTACAGAGAACCCATTACTGCATGGAGAGGCTATCGGTCTGGGGATGATCTGTGAGTCCTATATAGCCACACAAAAATTGGGTCTCGATCAGGAGTCATTAGAAGAGATTACATCTGTATTCCTCGGTATTTATAACAATCTTGATTTGTCAATCTTGAGCAGAACTGAGGAGATTATATCCATAATCGGTAGTGATAAAAAGAACAAAGGAGGTAAGCTGCAATTTTCACTCCTCAAGGCCATTGGAGAGGCAGTATTTGATGTGGAGGTTGCTCCAGTTGACATTCATGATAGTCTTCAGTATTTAATACGGCAGACCAAATAATATTTTATCACTATTGATTGTTCCTATAATGATGGAACAAAAGTCATTCTATAAGGTGCCACATAAGTATATATTCATAGGGATGTGGGCACTCCTCGCACTGTTTTTCATCATTTCGATAAGTCTGTTTGTATATGTTGCTAAAACCAAAATGCCCAATACAGACGAATTAGAAAATCCTACATTTGAACAGGCCACCATCGTATATAGTAGTGATGGCAAGGAAATCGATCGCTACTTCAGTAAGAATCGAGAGTGGATGCAATATGAAGAGCTATCGCCATACCTCATAGATGCATTGATTGCAACAGAAGATCACAGATACTTTAGACATAGTGGTATCGATGCATATGGATTTATG
>CAZJHC010000008.1:0-24957 GCA_964545645.1 uncultured Saprospiraceae bacterium | reverse complement strand
GATAAAGCCAGAATCTGTTGCACCAATGTTGCACCAAGAAAAAAGCAGTTACAACTTTTAGTTATAACTGCTTGATAATCAATAGTCGGGGCGGCAGGATTCGAACCTGCGACCCCCTGGTCCCAAACCAGGTGCGCTAACCGGACTGCGCTACGCCCCGAAACAACTGAAAAAATGGTGGCGGAGAGAGGGGGATTCGAACCCCCGATACCGTTACCAGTATAACACCTTAGCAGGGTGCCGCTTTCAGCCACTCAGCCACCTCTCCTATATAGTCTTCACTATCGTTTTCCTCGGTGTATTCTGAGGGGCTGCAAAGATATATATTACTTATTAGATAGCAAATACAGAGGAATTTTTCTGTAAGCTATTTCATTTTTTGTCGGTTATATATCGTCTGAAAATCGTCCAGCTAATAGCTCAATAAATTAAAAGAAAACAAATATCATTTTTCTTGGATATGTTATCTATAAAGTATTTCTTTACATCACGTTTTCATCATTAGATCCATATTGGTCATTTCTTTTTCTACCTGAGAGAGGTAATAATGACCAAGAAAATCGGGGCTGTCTATCTCATAGACAGCCTTTTTTTATACTTGATGAAAAAAGCACAGCAAACCGAATTACTGTGCTTTGTATAATTTTATAAGATTAAATTATTGTCAGCTGGCGAGCTGAAACTCCATGGCTTTCTTGACCAGTCCCGCCGTATTTCGTGCGTTTAATTTTGACAAAAGATTACTACGATGTGCCTCAACAGTTTTTAGGCTGATGAATAATTTACCTGCTATCTCTTGATTCGTGTTTTCATCCAAGATGAGATCTAAGACCTCCTTTTCTCTTCTGGTGATCTTTGGCACATCACGCTCTATCGGTTTAGCCTTTTTATTATTATTCATTAATCCGTTCATGATGGTGGTTGTAATCGCCTCACTAAAGTATGTCCTTCCTGAGGCTACAGTTCTTATAGCGGTTATTAACTCTTTGCGGCCAGTATTCTTAAGTACATACCCTAGCGCCCCACTTTTTAGAACTTCAGTAATATAGCTCTCCTCATCATGCATGGATAAAACAAGAATCTTAACTGATTGATTGAGCTTAAGGATACGCTCACAGACCTCTATACCACTCATATCCGGCAGATTAATATCCAATAAGATGATATCAATACGTTCCAAGAGATCTTTGTTAAACACTCCTTTACCTTCAAAACATCTCTCTACAATCGTGATATCATCCTCTTTGCTCAAGATAAACTCGAGACCCTCAACAAACATTTTGTGATCATCAACAATCAGTATTTTTATCATTATATCTAATTTAGTCAGTCAAGTTAAACCTGTTTTGCTCACGGATAATTAGGGTAAACTCTAATTACTATCAGTTCAATAAGCATCAGATTAGATAGTATGAGATATTTAACCATTAGGAATAGCATTTTAGTATATCTAAGTATATACAGCTGGACCTTATTTGCCAATTCTGATACGACATATCTATCACAACTTAAAGACCTAAATGCCCGAGTCGAGCAGAGTTTAGAGCAAAATGATATAGCCAGTCGAGCACTAGCTTATTATGATCGGGCAAAACTCAATTTTTCTGTGCCATTGCGTAATCAAGACATCATAGGCGACCTGATCGAAAGTGCCAAGCTCTATAAGTATCTCAATGATGAACTAGGCTACTACAATACGAGGTTAGCCCTAGCAGAGTTTTATATTTTGGAGGAAATCTATCTTGATGAGGCCTTCAAACTCACTACTGAGGCGTTTAGGTTTTTTAAAAAAAATGGCGTCATTCATAAAGAGATCATAGCCACCAAACAAATGGGCCAGGTATATCAAAAGAAACAGGACTATGAAAAAGCAATACCATATATAGAGCAAGCACTCTCCTCCAGTATCAACATAGATGATCATGCCCAAGAGCTCAATATAAGAGTGTTGATTATTGACTTGTTTGGCAAATTAGGAAAGGTCGAAAAAGTGGTCGAACAGGGTTTGTTCTCGATCAAACTTGAGGACAAATATGGCCTACAGTCCATAACTCCTAAGGTGTATCACTTAATGGCAAACTACTTGTACATGGACGGACAGTATGGTCCATCACTGGACTATGCTGAAACATCAATGAAACTTAACACAAATGCGGACTTAGCCATTGAAAACTACGATTTACTGGCCAAACTCTATGAGCAACTGTCTCAATATGATAAAGCCTATAAAGCGGCGATGAGCGCCAATGAAAACCGAGTAGATCAATATAATCAACAAAAATATGCACTATCTAATCAGCTGGCTGTAAAGTACCAGACGTATGAACGAGAAAGAGAAATCAGAGATCTGGAACAAGAAAACGAAATGAAAGAGGTTCATCTTCTTCAACGGACTAGGCTATTTTTTATCATTGGTTCTATACTCTTATTACTCACAGGAGTAGCCATCTACTTTTATCGACTTCAAAAACAAAAACTTGCCGCTAAAAACTTAATCTCACAACAACAACAAGAAATAAACAAGCAAAAGATCAATGATCTCGAAAACTCGCTAAAGATTAAAAATCTAAAATCCATGGTCAATGGGCAAGAGGCCGAACGGACTCGCATAGCCACAGATTTACATGACAGTCTCGGAGGAATGCTCTCAACCCTTAAACTCCAATATGATAGCTTACAAATCGATCATCAAGATCTGGGCGAGGATCAAGACTATCATAAAATCATGGACCTCATAGATGAGGCATGCAAGGATGTCAGAGACATCTCTAGAAATCTCAAACCCAATGCACTCGAAAAATTGGGTCTTTCAGCAGCTCTCAAAGATCTAATCAATCGATATAATACAAGAGGTGTGTTAGACATATCACTACATATTAATGAAGTAGACGGTATACTCAATAACGAATCTAAGCTGCATGTCTACCGGATCATCCAAGAGTTACTTAACAACGCCCTAAAGCATGCACAAGCCAAAGAAATAGATGTCCAAATAAACAAGAACAGAGAGTTCTTAATGATTATGGTTGAGGATAATGGTATAGGGTTTATTGAAAACGAAGTTGTCAAGGGATTAGGACTGGGGAATCTCCAATCCAGAGTTAACTTGTTAAAAGGCGAAATTACATTTGATTCTGTACCAGGTCAAGGAACGTCTGTTATCGTTCATATTCCTATAGTAGCTGCATCAATCGTAATAGATTAGGTATAAACCCCTATATGGTTATAGTAGTTACCATCATAATCAGGGGCATCAAGTGATCTTATCTTTACCTCAGATATTATTATTGAAGCAAAAAGTTGTTTCGGACATATAATTCAGCCAAGGTGATTGTACCATTTTGCGATGCTGAAGATTCTTTGAGAATCTCACATTGCAGGATGGTATTTTTTTATCAGTCGAGGATGACCGCTTCTGTGGCTTTTATTCCTTTTTCGGTCTTTTCAATCTTGAACTCTACCTTCTTTCCTTTACGAGCCTTGCCCGTCAATTCAGAGACATGTAAGAAAACCTTATTTTCTATTTGATCAGCTTCCACAAATCCGTATCCCTTTCGGTAGTTGAAATGGACTATTCTTCCCTCTAATTTGCCTTTTGGTAGTGAAGAGCTACTGCTCGAGCCAAATAAGCCTTTGATTTTATCTAATAATCCCATGATCAAGCCGTGTAGGCAACTATAGACTCTTGTTCAAAAAGAGCATCAACATCATCCTCTTTAAATTTTTTGCCATCCCATTTGCCCAACCACTTACAATTATCACGTTGTGTACGTAGATACATATTATAAGCTTCTAATGCTTTTCGTAAGGATGTTCTTTTGATGCATATATTATTATTGAAACCTTTCTTGATTTCAAAATAATAGATACCCTCGCCGTACTCAAATCTCTTGGTACTTCTCCTAGCCATGGTTGTTATTTAACGGATTACAAAAAATTTATGCGTCAGCAAATTTATGCTGGCGATATCTGGCATTAAGGATCTCATTTCTACGTGAAACGGATTTTTTGGTGTAGTGCTTTCTATGGCGTATTTCCTTAATGATCCCGACGTTTCTGTGCTTTCTCTTATATCTTTTGAGTGCTCTGTCGATTGTTTCTTCGTCCTTTACGTTGATTATGATCAAAGTCTAAATATTTAAATTCTATGATTGTAAGTTTTCTTAGAAATTGAAGGAAATTGATATAGCTCCTTCAAAATCGGCTGCAAATATACTTAAATTGATACAATTGTGCTAAATTTTTCACCATACGCCGTGATTGCGCCTTGATAGCTCAATTTTGAATTCATCCAATACCAGAAAAAGCTAATAATTTAATCTTAGTCACTCTGTTCGATGAGTGAATCAAGACCTTAAAAAGGGATATTAAATTTAAAAATTGAGCGCTACTACTATCTCCCCTAAAAAAAACCAGTTGTTTTAAAATCAACCTGTTAGCCAATTCTAAAAGTGGGTCATACTGGACTCGAACCAGTGACCTCTGCCCTGTCAAGGCAGCGCTCTAAACCAACTGAGCTAATGACCCATTGAACAGTAGTGCTGCAAATATGATAATATTCTAAATTGCAAGCATGACTTTTGCAGATCAAGTTATCAGATTTACTAAAAGATTAAAGCCTAAATGGCCGATACCAGCCAACTATGAGCTAATCTACCCATATAATAATCCTGAATGCTGGAGAGTATTTACTATATTTTATAAGGAGTACTATGCTGATAATTTATCCCGTAGGGCACTGTTGGGCATTAATCCGGGAAGACTTGGTACCGGTGTAACTGGTATTCCTTTTACAGATCCTGTTACTCTGGATTCTAACCTTGGCATACCCAATAGTTTTGAGAAAAAGTCCGAATTATCATCTCAATTTATCCACCTCATGATTAATGAACTTGGAGGCCCTACAAGGTTCTTCAGAAGATTCTACGTTGGCTCTGTCTGTCCTTTGGGCTTCTTAGTGCGAGGTAAAAATTGTAATTATTATGATGATCCCAAACTCGAGGCTGCCGTTATGCCATTAATCATAGATTCGCTCACGAGCCTAATAGGTATGGGCATCAAGACAGACGTCGCCTTCTCTATAGGCCAAGGAAAGAATTTCAAGTTTTTGAAATCCATAAATGCAGAGTATCATTTTTTTGAGCGTATCATTCCCCTACCACATCCTCGATGGGTGATGCAATATCAAAAAAGACATATGCAAAACCATATATTAGCCTACAGCAATGCACTTGTTGATGTGCCTTTGGACGAATAAAAGATCATGTTAATCTATTAGCACATGCAACTAAACCTGAATTAAACTTAATTGTATAATTATTATCGGGATGCAACTATAATATTTAGGAAGTGTCCTTAACACAAAATCTAATCAAACTATGAACCAATTATTAATACTAATGGCAACGATGCTTCTGAGTGCAGGTCTGTTGGCTGGAGATAAAGAAACACGATCCCTGAATAAATTTGATGGTGTAAAGGTCTCTTCCGGCATATCCGCCACTATGGTAGCATCCAGTGAGAACAAAATCGATATAGATGCACATGGCATTGATCTAGATCGGATCAAATCCGATGTTTCTAATGGCACCCTGAAGGTCACTATAGATCAGAAATGGTGGAAATCACTTATGAATAGAAAACAAAAAATCAAAGTAACTATATACTATACAGAGGCTATAGAGGCTATAGGTGCAAATGCTGGAGCATCAATTGAGTGTCAAGACGTTATCAAAAATGACTTGTTAACTGTAGACGTCTCTAGTGGGTCTATGGTTGATCTAGAAATAGAGGCTAACGAGCTGAGGAGTGATATCAGTTCGGGCGCATCATTGTATATAGAAGGTTCTGCTCATAGTGCGTGGATAGATATAGCCAGCGGATCATCCTTTAAAGGAAATGACTTATCCGTCGACGATGCATCGATAGAAGCTAGTTCTGGGTCATCTGTTAAACTTGAGGTTGCTGAGGAGCTCAATGCTGATGTGAGCTCAGGTGCATCTGTACGATATGCGGGATCTCCTACCCTTAAGAATATCGACAAGAGCTCAGGGGGCAGCGTGTCCAAAATGTAGTGAAAATCAACTATTAAGATGAGGGTAAATCACCCTCATCTTAATAATCAATAATTATACGTTTAACCCTCCACAGACGCTCAAAACCTGTCCCGTAACATAGCGTGAACCATCTCCTGCCAAGTAAAGACAAGCTTCTGCGACATCGTTCACCGAACCAAACATGTTCAAAGGAATATTATCACTATATCCTTTCTTTATCTCATCATTGAGTTCTGCAGTCATCTCAGTTTCTATAAATCCTGGAGTAATAGCGTTGCATCGGATACCTCGAGAACCTATTTCTTTAGCAACTGACTTAGTAAATCCAATAACACCAGCTTTAGACGCCGCATAATTGGCCTGTCCAGCATTGCCAAACACCCCAACCACCGAGCTCATGTTGATGATAGATCCTGAGCGCTGCTTAAGCATGGTGCGAAGCACGCACTTAGTCAGATTAAAAACAGACTTAAGGTTAACATTGATCACATCGTCCCATTGATCTTCGGACATTCTTAACATTAAATTATCCTTGGTGATTCCTGCATTATTAATCAAGACATCAATTTGACCGAAAGACTCCAAAGTTTTCTTGATCAATTCCTGGGCATCCTCCATCTTGCTAGCATCAGACTTAATAGCCATAATACGTGATCCTCCAAGTTCCTTCATTAGAGCAATTGCTTTTTCTTCGGATGATCGATAGGAAAAAACCACTTGAGCCCCTTCCTCATGCATTCTCATGACCAATCCTCTACCTATGCCCCTAGTTCCACCAGTTATTACAGCCACTTTGTCTTTCAACAGTCCCATTTTTAATCTATTTTAAGCTTGTTTATTGATTAGTTCATCACAACATAAACGAAGATATGAGTTCTGAGATAAAATCAACTGACTTTAGTCCTGGAGTACTTGCCTTACTGCCACTATTTTATGTGGGTTGGTCCGATAGTGTGCTGAGTCCTTCAGAAATTAAATTCATACATAAGGCCATAGATGACATAAAATTTTTATCAGAAGACGATAAGAATTATCTAATATCTCATACTGATCCTCGTAATCCGCCTTCTTCTAAAGTATTTAAAGATTGGTTAAAAGCCATCAAAGAG
The DNA here is from genome assembly GCA_964545645.1 of uncultured Saprospiraceae bacterium. Lineage (GTDB taxonomy): Bacteria > Bacteroidota > Bacteroidia > Chitinophagales > Saprospiraceae > GYS-P2D. The sequence continues at coordinate 17,792 of CAZJHC010000008.1, read as the reverse complement.
CAATCAACTGATCTTCCTTTAGATCAAAAAACAGACTTGGTAAAATTAGGAGTTGCCTTAGCTCAGAGTAACGGTCAAAATCCGATCTATACTAAAGATATCCTTGAGTCTATATCTAGTGCCTTAGGGGTTGACAATCAAGGAAGTCAACATTTATTAGTTGATCAACTGATAAGCGGAGATGCTTCAATCAATAAGGATAATGAGCATGTACAGGGCTCCTTAGCAGAACTTCTCAACCAGCCCTATGGTCCACTAAGAGAAAGGTTGAAACTCTTGATGGTTGATCCTGCATTCAACTCTGATTATGAGCCTGATAAAGAAATATATAGGCTAAAAATTCTAAAGCAACTTAAAGCGCTTGCAGACCAGGGTGTAAGTTCTTACTCCTTTCCTAAAAAATATGGAGGGGGAGAACGCAGCGGCGAGCATATAGCTGTATTCGAAACATTGGCTTTTGGAGATCTTAGTCTTTTAGTCAAATTTGGAGTACAGTTTGGTTTGTTTGGAGGTGCATTATTCTCTCTTGGCACCGAAAAACATCATAGGAAATACCTTGAAGCTATGCATAGGGCAGAGCTCTTGGGATGTTTTGCGATGACAGAAACTGGTCATGGATCAAATGTTCGAGATCTAAAGACTACGGCGACATATGATCATTCTAAACGAGAGCTCATCATCCACTCTCCGAGTCCTGAGTCGGGTAAAGAGTATATTGGCAATGCCCTGCACGCAGAAATGGCTGCAGTATTCGCTCAACTCATTGTAGGAGATACTAATCATGGAGTACATGCGATATTAGTCCCTCTACGACATAAAAGTAAACTCCTAAGAGGTGTTAAAGTTACTGACTGTGGCTATAAAGTCGGCCTCAATGGAGTCGACAATGGACGTATATGGTTTAATCAAGTCAGAGTACCGGTAGACAATCTACTTGACAAATATGGAGCTATCAATGCTCAAGGTCATTACACAAGCCCTATAGAAAATGCGGCCAAGCGATTCTTCACTATGCTCGGAGCATTGGTGACTGGAAGAATCTGCGTTGGAGCAGCATCTAACAACTGTAGTAAAAAGGCCCTCACCATAGCTATAAAATATGCTATGCGTCGCCGACAGTTTGCACCAAAGGCAAATCAACCAGAGAGCTTAATCATGGACTACCCTACCCATCAAGACAGATTGATGCCTAGGCTTGCTGCATGCTATGTATATCATTTTGCTTTGAGAGATCTGGCTGAGATGCATATCAATCATGAGCAGCATGACTCAAGGAAGATAGAAACGCTCGCTGCGGGTCTTAAATCCAAGGCATCATGGCATGCTACTGACACGATCCAAACTTGTCGAGAGGCTTGTGGAGGGAAAGGGTACCTATTAGAAAATCAACTCGGTCAACTCAAGGCAGATAGTGACATATTCACCACATTTGAAGGGGACAATACGGTATTAATGCAACTGGTGGCCAAGGGACTCCTGACAGAGTTTAACCAAAATTTTCATGATGAGGGATTCAGAGCTGTCATATCGTTCTTGCTGCGCAAAGCTAAGCACAAGTTAAAAGAGGTAAACATCGTTGAGAAAAGCAACATCGATTCCAAGCACCTAAGTTCGATTGATTTTCTTAGTGCAGCATTTGACTATCGATACAATAAGATCTTGATAAACTTAAGCGAACGAATGCGAAAATATCTTGGCAGGAAAATGGATCCATCTCAGGCTTTTTTGAAAACTCAGGTGCATATGATCGATCTCGCTGATGCATATATTAACAAAGTTTGTCTCCAATCAATAATTGATAGGATGGATAAGGAAAAAAACAAAGAATTGGAATCTATATTGTTGCAGATCACACAACTATATGGAGTCAGCACCATGCTCGACTTGAAAGGCTGGTATCTTGAGACTGATTATATCAGTAGCAATCAATCCAAAGCGCTAAGAAGAATTAAAAGTAAATGTTTGCAAATACTAAGACCTCGGCTTGGCTTGCTCGTTGACAGCTTCGATCTAAGCGATGAGTTGCTCAAGGCACCAATAGCCATTAAGGAGTTTTCTTAAATTAATAGGGATACTATTGTAGTAGTAGATAATTGCCCCATACCCAACCAATATTGCCGGCATAATTAACCTTACACCATCTACCTTTTGATCCATCTATATAGACCTGATCAGTATCATACTCTATGATGGTCACCATAGCCTGATTGGGTATACGAAAGATAATATTGCCTTGCAAGTTAGGTTGTGACCTCATATTAAGTAGGTTATTATCCACATTGACCTGTGCCACTGATTGGCCAAAGATATCTCTTAGTTCGAATAACTCAGCTTTGATAGAATCTCTCTCCATAAGGAGATCATCAACCATTACGATAAGTTCTTTTTTACTTAAATCACTCAGGTCTTTTGTTGTTATCGTTTTGGATTTACTAGAAAAGATAGATTTTAAAACAGTGCTTGGGCTTTGTTTCTTAATTAAGGCCATAGATAGGAGCGCAATAACCAAGGCAAAGATTACAAAGCTTACCCATGCCCAGATTCTTGGCATTTTATTTTGCTTTCTTTTCATAAAATAGTCAATTCTATTTGACAGCGTTAAACATGTTCTTTACGTCTTCCAACTCATATTGCTCACCGAATCCAGCTTGAAAAGTATAAGCCATATCGCCTCTAAGTCTAAAAACCCTAAAATCATAATTTATATAATCGTCACTTACCTTCTTTTCATATACGAAGCCATCACTATCTTCTACTATTAACTTTGAAAAAAACTCTGAACTTTCAATTTCCTGTTTAGCCTCAGCAATGATTTTAGCTTTATCTAAGACATCCGTTTTAGAAGAGAAAATCTGTAAGTTATACCCATTGTTTACAGTATCAATAACCGTGGCATCTTTCATGATCCCAAGATCATCTACTTGTACCTTTATCGTCTTTGGGCCTTTTATCTCTATAGGCAAGCCATAAGACATTAAGTCTATCTTTTCTTGATTGCTCCTTGAGCTATCACAACTGACTATCCCCAAAAAGGGTGAAAGAAATATTAAGTATTTATATAATGACATAATTTGTCTTTAGAATCATTAGTTTCAAATATCTTGGTCACAGATATCGACAATTTACAATCTATGATTGTATTTGCTCACAGCAAAAATACAATCATTGCCTTTATACTTATCATAAATGATGAATGAGCTCAGAATACGGCAATGGGTTTTTACCGTTTTCTCATTTTTATGGATTGCAATCTTGTTTCTTGACTATTGGGACAAACATCCGATTTATTGGTTATCAATAGTACATTTCAAATATACAGGCTGGTTGATCATTAATCTGATTGTAGCGGCTGTCATCTCTGCCTATTGTCATCGACTTTTTCTCTTTAAAAAAGTCAAAAATCCAAGAATTAACGGACTGATTATATTCGGCATATTTTTGTTTATTTTAAATCTCAGCGCTTTTTGTTTCAATCAATATTTATTAGCCAATCTAAATGTCAGCCACTACTTTCATTTGACCCAAAGATCAGGTTACACACTAATTTGCGCTCTGATCGTACTCATCGGTGCTAAGAATTATGGTGAATTACTGACCAAATATCTACTGCAAAACGAATCCAAAGGAATTACCAAATTTCTCATCAATACTTCGTTAGGCTTTTTTATCATCAGTCTCATACTATTTGGCATAGGCCTCTTCAAGTTGCTTATACTCCCGGTAGTACTCATTGCCCTCTTATTGCCTTCCATAATTAACTATAAATCGTCAATGGATTTGTTACGTCGATGGTTTTGGACTCCATATAGTTTCCCGGCGACATGGACATTTTGGAGTCAATTCATGCTCTACTTTTGTTTAGTAATAACTACACTTAATTTTTTCTATACTCAAGCTCCGTTTCCACTGGGTTTTGATGCCCGCAACTATTATATTAATATCTCTCAGCTACTTGCACAAAATGGTGGACTTATTGAGGGTTTTCAGCCTTACGCATGGAATTTGATTGCCTCTGTTGGTTATGTTGCATTTGAGAGTCCGGAGGTTACGATGTTCTTGTGTACTCTTGGAGGATTTTTATCATGCTGGGGCATCTATGAGCTATCAGTCAAGTATTTTAATATCAAACCTAACCTTGCTATCCTTTCTGTATTAGTTTTTCTTATAACACCGGCTATTGGTAATCATTGGGTGATTGAGTTTAAAGTTGACCTAACGTTGCTTTTCATACAATTTGCCATTTTGTGCCTACTTTTTTATTGGATAACAAAGAAAAAGGAAGGCGCACTCATAACGCAGCGGTCTGATTGGAGAATTCTATTGATTTTATCAATATTGATGGGCTTCTCGTTATCTATTAAGCTACTGAGTGTCTTCTTGACATTTGGAATATTCCTAGTTATTTGGATGAGCCAAAAAGATCGATTTGGGACGTTAGGTATAGCCTCAATTGGTATCAGCCTACCTATATTATTACGATTAGATGAGATAAGTGGTTTAAGACAATATCATGATCATCCCAATAGGGCAGCGTATATCTTTATATTAATCGGCATAGCTCTGTTGGGTTACTCAATCTATAAACACTCGTTAGAAAAACTAATAAAAGGTTTAAAGGCTATCATTCTTTCTGGCGCCGTTATGGTTCTATGTATTTCTCCCTGGGTGCTTAAAAATTATCATGAAATGCCTAATGCGTCTATCATGAAAATTATGCTAGGTCAAAAACCACAGGCGAAGATTAACCTATCGACTATCCAAAGAAACTATAATAAATAAGAGTGTCCAAAAGATATCTACATATAATTTACTTAATGATTTGTATGGTTCCTGCTGTAGGTCAGGAGGTTACTGACAACATCAATGATATAAGTAAGTCCGACATTAAGAGAGAAGAGATACAGCGATATTTTGGTTATGAGGACTTATTTTTCAGATATACGACGTTACCCTATGATACCTGTCAGAATGTGAATCAAACTGGTAGATTCGTGGATATTGGATATTTACTAATCGCACTTTTGCCCATTATAATCTTGGGTATCTGTTTCAAGAATAAAAAATTATTCTATTCACTCTTTTTTCTTTTTATCGTATTCATCGCTTCTTGCTTTACCTACTCTCTGATCAATCTTAATGATTCATACGTTGATTTGTCCAAATTGGCAAATGAGACCTATGCTGATATGGGTGCCATAGATACCATTTTGAGTTCTGTATATCTAATGCTGAATTTTTTGTTTGGTTCTCTTTTTGACTTTGCTGCAGGACTATTTGAGAAAAGTAACATGCTGGTATATCCTCTCTTATTGCTTATATTCTTAGCTATCCTGTCATTCTTCAAGCGCTTCAATATCAGAAACTCTCTCTGGATAATATTTGTAGTCTATTTTTTTTTATGGTTACTTCTTTCTGGTGGAATCCTCTGGTATGGCTTCTTATTTATCCCTCTAACCACCCTCCTCATATTATCAAATTATGAGCATCTTAATCATGCTAAATATTCACTAAGATCTGCCATTGTTACAATGATTATACTTTGGGTAGTCATTGGCTCATTCTCTAGATTTTCTTATTTAGACTATCAAAATCTGCAAGAGAAAGAACATGCTGGCAAGGGTATGCTCAATGGCAATATTTTTCCTTTTGCTATGGGTTTAATAAATGAAAAGGAAACCATAGACTTCACGGCCCCTTATGCTTCCAAAGCTCTAGATAAAATTAATTCAGACAATGATCTAATTTATATGATAGGCACTAGCTTTGCTTTTAGCATATCTAATAATGTCGATCGCATATTTCAAGATAATCTATTACAGAGCTATACTAAGCTCATAGACAAATATGAGGAGAAAGACATTGTCATTGAAGCTCTTAAGGCTTCTAACTTTAGATATATTGTAGTAGATCTACATACTCCCAGCTTGGATAACACACCAGAACAATCATTGACTAAAAAGTTCCGACTATTACTTCAATCACTCTATCAAAACCCTTCCGTCAGCCTCATCGCCACAGATCGAATTGTAGAATTTGTTGATAGCCAAGGTAACCCTCAAAGAATCGCCAATGTATTTGGCCAAAAAATGGTGACCTTTGGGTCTTACGCTATATATGAGATATTATAACTATGTTCAAGACGACGTTTGACGATATATATATTATAGTTCCGGCAAAGGATGAAGAAAGATACATAGAACTACTTTTGGACCAAATCCTTGATATCGGATTTAAAAACATCGTCCTTGTCAATGATAATAGTTCTGACACTACTGGTCTATTAGCCCGAAAAAAAGAAAATGTTGTAGTCATCGATCATAGTATCAACTTAGGGGCAGGTGCTGCTACTCAGACTGGTATAGCCTATGCCGTCAGTAAAAAGGCTAAAATAATAGCAACAATAGACGCAGACCTCCAACACAATCCTCAAGATCTGATAAAATTGGTCCACGCTATAGAATCGAACAACAGTGACTTAGTGATAGGTAGTAGATTTTTAAAAAATAATAACATTCCAAAGAGCAGAGTATTCTTTAATAAAAGCGCAAATCTCATAAGTTGGGTTCTCTCAGGCAAATATTTAACCGATAGTCAGAGTGGCTTAAAGGCTTTTAATAATCGACTAGCTCGAGAGCTTAACCTTAATTATGATGGGTTTGAATTTTGTATGGAAATAATCAAAGTCGCAAATTCTCAAAAATTCAAAATATCTGAAATACCTGTTGACGTCATATACACCAGAGAGACAATGAATAAGGGCCAAGGGCTACGATCAGGATTAAAAATATTAGGCCGTCTTATTTCCCCGTTTTCCTAAAATAGGTATATCTATCTTAGCCTCTCTCAAGAGTCTCAGCTGATCACTATAGTCAACGACCGTTTGCAGCTCAAGAGTAGTAAGTAGTTCAGTGAGTCCATCAGCATCATCAAAGAAATGGCATTGATCTCCCCCAACTTCTCTATGAATAGCAATATTAGATAAGATCGCTACTAGTCCATAGTCCATGGCTTCGACTATAGGGATGCCAAATCCTTCATAAAAGGAGGCAAAAAGCAGCACATCTGACCGATCATAGATTTCGGATTTTTGTTGATCATTCACATAACCGGTGATCTTGACAAATGGCTTAATCGATGACCCTTGTAAAGCTATGTGAAAGTCATTATTTTTCCATCCTTCACCTCCGACTATCCACCATTCAAAATTCCTGCCAGTCAATTTGTACCATTTTGTAAGGGCAATCAATATCAGTTGATGATTCTTACGAGGCTCTATCGTCCCTAAGGTCAAAAATGTAATGCTATCAGACTTAGATTGATCTTTTTTATTATGAGGAGGTGTCAATTGAGGATAACAAACTGAAATATCTCTCGGAGCCACTTTTAGATACTCAACAATATCCTTTTTGGTTGCATATGAGTTGGTGATGATTGCATCTGTTGAACGTAGGAGTCTTCCAAAAAAAACTCTGTGCCACCAAGAAGATAACCAGTCATGAAAATGCGGAAACAATATAGGTGTGAGGTCATGAACAACTGTCATACGCACAGTATGATCAGCCATTATAAAAGGGCCAAAGTGGGCCGTTTCTATGGCAACATCAGCCTTTAGTCTTTTAATTCCACTCGGTATCTCAACAAAATATCGCAGTCGATAGTGAGCTGGCAACCACGACTTAATAGGTATAACTACGTTAGAGGAACAATCTATGCTATATGGTTTTGTTGTAATATGATAGTACGTATGATGTGGGTACTGGTCTATAATAAAAGGGATCAGTCCTTTGACATATACATGTATCCCCGCTCTTTGAGTGGTCAGGCAATCTGCTATAAATACTACGACCATTGATTAATCAATGTACTGGGCAGAGTCAACTTCTATCCAGATGGACTTGGCAACTGCTTTGATATTTTGGTCTGAATCAATTATTGCTGTTCCTGACACATTTTTTTTGCCATCAGACCCAAGATACCATCCCATTACGATCAAATTATCTTCTTTTTTGATATCTTCTTTGATATCAACGGTCATCCTACCTAAAAGCATAAATTTTTCTTCGCTGATCTCGGTTATGGCATAAGCTCCAGGGCAATCTAATGCCGCCCAAATAAATTCTGTCTTCATTACTCCATTGGAATCATAAAGGTTATCAAAAGTCCTCAGAGGGCCAGCCACATAATCCTTAGTGCCAGATATACCTGCAAAGAGTCTCAATCCATCATGCTCATTGCGATTGGGCCCACAGACAAAACACTCAGGAAAAATGTGTTTCTCAAATCCAGAATACCTACTTTCACATAATACAGCGTCTGCCATAGATGGAATGACAGGGGGCTCAATTGAAACAAACCCTTCCTCAGCCTTAGCAATGATTGTTCTATTTTTTCTCAGCTCCCAATGTTCATCTTCTTTTGTTAAGATCATAGGTACCTCTAACGGAGGTGGTTTGAGTAAAGTAACACTGACAGTATTTTCTATCTCTTTAGCAATCATACCACATACATATCCGCCATTCCCAGAGTGAGGAGGCCCGTTAAATCTTTTTTCTATGATCATATCAATATTACTTTGTATGAAAACTTTGATTGATTCTACTTTGGTATCAATAGTTAATACTAATTCATCCCAACTCGAGTATCATTGGAGCATGATCCGATACTTTCTCTTCTCGATATTGATGTCGATAATAACAGTTTTTCACCAACGATTTCAACTCGTGAGTCACAATAGTATGATCATATCGATATCCATTTTTTTGATGGCTATACCACGAATATTCTAATGCCTCCCCATTCATCAGCCTAAAAGCGTCTAACCCAAGGTCTTGGGTTAGTGTTACGAACTGATCTTGATACCAAAAGGAATCTCCTTTTTGATCTAAATGATTTTTGCCTGTATTTAGATCTCCACAAATCACAGAAGGTATAGGCTTATCTCTTAATTCTTCAATTATGTAATCAAAGAGTAGGTGCCTTTTCTTATGGGGAAAGTAACCCCCAAATAGTCTGAAGGCCGAAAAATGGCAAACAAGAAGGTTGCCATTATACTTTGGGTCTATATCACTCAATACGTTACTATTAAATGAAACTGATGCTAATACAGCAACACTATTATCCTCCCGTTGTGACTGTGTAACTGCTTGGTATCTATATCCCAATTGCAACAACTTATGACGTATACTGATGCCTTTATCATTATTACGATACTCTGTAAGGACAACGATATGTGCTCGTTCTTTTTTTAGAGCATTAATTATTTTTAATACTCTGCTTCCTCCACCTTGCTGGATATTCCAAGATAATATCTTTATCACGCTTGTTTCTTCTTAGCAGCGTCGATACTGGCTTTGAGCGCATCCATAATATCCACTACTGGTGCTTCCTTCTTATCTTCTGTGACAATGACAATCTCTTTTCCATCTATTTTCTCATCTACGAGCTCCATTAAGGCATCTCGATATCTATCCTCAAAGTCCACCTTGTCAAAGGTTGTGCTCAATGAGTCCACAAGTGTTTCTGCTAAGGCGACTTGGGCTTCATCAACATCAATTTCTACTAAATCAGGCACATCGCTCATGTCCCTAATTTCATAAGGAAACCGTAACTTATACATGATCATACCGACTCCTTCTGACTTGAGCAAAACCACATCTTCCTTGTCCCTCAATATGATTCTACCTATACCTACCTTGTTGGTACGTTGTAATGCCTGATTAAACAATGCAAAGGTCTTTTGTGCCACCTCACTCGATGGGCCGACATAATAGACTGCTTCATATCTGCTGGGGTGGACTTCACTTATATCCACAAAAGCTTCTATATCAATCGCTCTAGTACTTTTTAGTTTGAGCGCATCAAACTCCTGTGGTTCAAATACCACATATTGGTCATCTTGATATTCAAAACCCTTGACTATATCACGAGAAGAGACTTTCTTATTGCATGTCTTGCATACCTTTTGGTAGGATATCCTTCCATTGTCTTCTTTATGGAGCTGGTTAAAACGGATGTTATTCTTGGTCTCAACAGCATTAAATATCTGTATAGGGATTGTGACTAACGAAAACCTAATATGTCCTTTCCAAATTGATCTCATAATTTTTATCTTTTCATTTTAATAAATACTGGTTCTCGCAGTGTATTGTTAGGGGTCAATGATGCATATTCTACCAGGCATTTTAATTCCGACTCTATCCATACCGTTCTACTTTCTTCTTCTATTATATCTTCTATAGGTTTAGGAACTTTGGGATACTCATTTAGCTCGCCAAATAATTCTTTGAGCCGACGATGATCAAATCCTGTTCCGACTTTTCCTTTATAGACACCATCTCCATCGGTTACATGCAGTGCTCCAAACAATCCGCTTCGATCACCTTTACCTTTTGTATATCCTATAATGATCACTTCTATTTGCTTCCTACATTTAATTTTTAACCAATCTTTGGTCCTACTTCCCTCATGATATCTACTATCCTGATCTTTGGCCATAATACCTTCCATAGATTTTGCTTCTATAGCATCGAAGAGCTGAGAGCCATCATCAAATGACCTGCTAAATCGCATAGTCTCTCCCCACCGCACACATGATTGCATGATAGCTCGACGTCTACTCAGGGACTCATCAATAAGGTCTATACCATCTATACTTAGGACATCAAACAAATAACAAGTCACTGGTTTGGTCTTGTGTAAGGTTTTATTTTTTTTGCTATGCATACGGCTGATGACATCAGCAAAGATGGGTCTCCCTTGATCATCTAATACCACTATCTCACCGTCAAAAACTCCTGACTCTACCTTATATACATCGGGGTCCAACAACTCGCCAAACTGTTTGGTTAACTCCTTGCCGTTGCGACTAATTATTCTAACTTGGTCATCTTGAAGATAAATCAAAACTCTGATCCCATCCCACTTGACTTCATATTTATAATTAGAAGCCACGGGAATTGAACCTACACTATCGGCGAGCATGGGACTCAAACTTGACTCAATTGTGATGCATTCTTTGACTTGACTTGTTGTAATAAGCCACTTGTCTTCATTGGTATTAATCAATTTGTAAGCGTCTCCATCGATAGCAAATTCAAGTTTGCGTTCTTTCTTATGAGACCATTTAGTAAGCCCTTGTTTTAAGGTCCACATCTTACCAGCTCCATAAGAACCTTTGGGTATGACTCCTTCAAAACGTAAATATTTGACTGGATGATCTTCAGTTCGTATCGCCAGTCTTTTTTGCATCGGATCGATAGGTAATCCTTTGGGTATGGCCCATGACCATAGCACTCCATCATGCTCTAGTCTTAGGTCGTAGTGCAGATTACTTGCATCATGTAGTTGAATGCAAAATTGATTTTTATAATCCTTAAATATTTCAGGTATTGGTTCAGGTGTATTATCGAGATCTCTTTTATCAATATATGAATCGAGGCGAGCATCTACTTTATGTTCCTTCACATAGTTGCTATACTTATGATTGTGTAAGGCTCCTGCTGACTCATGCCAGTGAGACCATGCTTGTATGCTCTGCGACATATGCTCATTGACATTCTTCAAGGTCACATTTTGAGGACTCTCCAAGTGTTCCAGATTATCCCAACTTATAGGCATAGAGATTGGTGCACCACTTTTACCTCTTAAACTATATGGAGCTACAGTCGTATTGGTTAAGTGATTTCGATAGATATCTATCAAAATTTTTCCTTTTCTCTTGCCCTTAGATATGTTGAGGGTATACTCCTTGGGGTACTGATTAATCAGTATCTGTGAGATTATCTTGCTTGTTTCTTTGACTTCTTCAAATGTATAATTGGGAACTATAGGCACTAGTATATGTAACCCTTTGCCTCCAGAGGTTTTGACAAATGGTTGATAATCTTTGGAAACTAATATTTCCTTAAGTCTCTTTGCAGCGATCTTCACTTCATTAAAATCCAAATTATCATCTGGATCAAGATCAAAAACGAAATAATCTGGATTCTCTTGGCCTACTTTGAATTGCATAGGATGGATCTCCAGCCCTGCCAGATTAGCTATCCAGACAAGACCAGCTGCTGACTCGATATAGATATATTCTATGCTGCGCTCATCGTGGGTAATGGTATAGCTATTGATCCATTCTGGTGTCCAATCGGGTCGACTTTTGCTATAAAATTGATGTTGATCTATCCCATCAGGGTAACGAATGAGGGTCAATGGTCGTTTACTCATATATGGCAATATGGTCTCCGCATGCTGTATGTAATACTGGATAATCTCTGCCTTGGTAATGTTTGCCTGGGGATAAAGGACTTTATCCAAATTAGTAAGCTTCAGTTTCTTACCATCAATTTCAGTATGTATTACCTTTGCAGCCAATCGACATTTATAATCTAACTATGAATAGAGCAATAATGAATCCAAATTATCTGATCGCTTTCATTTTCACTGGCGTACTAATGTCGATCATCAGTTGCCAGTCAGCGTTTGAAAAAGAAATAGAGTCTTGGAGATTGGAGAGAATAAATGAACTCAAGACGCCTTTTAGTTGGCCATCGACTGTTGGTCTCTACCATGTCCGTAACTCGATGGCATACTTTGGAGGTCGGGAAGGCAATGATTTTATGGTTCCTGGCAATGCTCCTTCATTTGGAAGGATAATGGACTATGATACCGCCTTTTATATGATTGCCCATAAAAGCCTACGAGTACAACTGGACGGAGAATCTGTTGGTAAAGTACGAATGCTGACAGACCAAGAAGAAGGAGGCCCAAGTGTAGCATCATGGCGTAACTACCAATGGTATCTCATCGAAAGAGGCCCAAAAACCTTCTTGCGAATGCAGGACAGTCTTAGTTCATACCGGTTAAATCTTACTAGTATACCTTACTTTCCTATCCGAGAAAAATGGAAAATAGATGCAACTTTTACACCTGCAGACACAACTGATCGTATAGAATATGAAAATATTCTTGACATGAGATTTAATGAAGCTTTTGCAGGCTATCTGAGTTTTCAATTAAAAGGCAAAGATTACCGTTTAAAAGTAAAAGAAGATGGAGCATCATACTTCGTGATTTTCTCTGATGAGACTACTGGTCTGACTACTTATGGTGGAGGAAGGTATATCTATGTAGACAAGGCCAATAAAGATGGAAAGACATTCATAGATTTTAATAAAGCCATCAATCCTCCATGTGTTTTTACCCCCTATGCGACATGTCCACTACCAGCTAAAGAAAATCATATCGACATTGAAATCGTTGCCGGTGAAAAAATGATGAAACTATACTAATTATACGACCTCAATTTTCAGTTGAATTTGTTTCATTTGTCATGTCTTTAAAACATGAAAAATAAAGTAAATCTAATCACCTATGTAGATCGTCTTTGTCAGGGTGGCATCAAAGACCTTATAAGTCTTTTAAATGGCCCAATGAAGGACATATTTGCGGGAGTGCATATGCTTCCCTTTTATGATCCGATAGATGGGACGGATGCTGGATTTGACCCTATTGATCACCGTAAGGTAGATCCTCGACTTGGCTCTTGGGACGATGTCAAGGAGCTTGCGCTCACTCATGAGATTACGACCGATCTAATTGTCAATCATATCTCGGCAGAGTCGGAGCAGTTTCAGTCAGTTTTAGACCTCGGCGAAGAGTCTCCTTATAATCAATTATTCTTAACGCCTGAGGATATATATCCTCAGGGGATCAGACAAAGCGACCTAGAAGCAATTTACCGACCGAGACCTGGGTCCCCTTTTTCTATAATTAAGCATACCAATGGTTTAGAAAAAGAATATTGGACAACGTTCACTTCTAATCAAATAGACATCAATGTGTATAGTCGTGAGGGTCAGGAGTATCTTAGTAGTATCATTAAAAAATTTGCCGAATCCGGTGTTAGTCTCATAAGGTTAGATGCCGTAGGCTACGCTGTCAAAAAAGCAGGCACGAGCTGCTTTATGATCCCAGAGACTTATACATTCATAGAAGAACTAACAAATGAAGCTCGCAGGCATGGAATGAAAATTCTGGTGGAAATACACTCGTACTACAAAGAACAAATAGCTATCGCTCAAAAGGTAGATTATGTGTATGACTTCGCTCTTCCTCCATTGATACTTCATGCTATCTACAGTAACAATGGTCAGTACCTGAAGGATTGGTTAGATATCTGCCCTCATAATACGATCACAGTCTTAGATACTCATGATGGCATTGGCGTTATCGATATAGGGCCTCTTAGCTTGGATAAAAGCAAAAAAGGCCTAATCCCTGATAAAGATATAGACTACCTAGTCGAAGAGATGCATACTCGTTCTAAGGATACCTCCCGCAAGGCCACTGGTACAGCAGCCTCTAATCTTGATCTATACCAAGTTAACAGCACTTACTATGATAGTCTTGGCAAGAACGATAATCTATACCTCTTAGCAAGGGCTATACAATTTTTCAGCCCCGGCATCCCACAAGTTTACTATCAGGGTCTCTTAGCAGAACCTAATGACATGGCCTTACTTGATCGAACTAAAGTAGGGAGAGATATCAACCGCCACTATTTTGTTAATGACGATGTCGCTAAGGCTCTTGATAGGCCAGTTGTTAAAAAACTGATAGATCTTATCAGGTACCGAAATAGCAATGAAGCATTTAATGGTAGTTTTGAAGCAAGCTATGAAAACAACATCCTTATCCTTAAATGGCAGAAAAAGGAGGCCACGGCTACACTTAAAGTCCATTGGGATGAGCTCACTTATTCTATAGATTAAAGACACACAATTAATCAAGAGAATCTAAAATTAACGTTAAGGTTGGATTCAATAGAATTTATCCGTGTCTATAGACGTTTTGTGATCAGAAACCACATCCAAATGCGAATAATCAACTTTCTACTAGTCTCTTGTTTGTGTATTGCCTCTTTATATGCACAACAAAATATGCCATCAGTTGAGGTACAAAATATAGATGGTGATAACATTAATATAGGAGAATACACCAAGGATGGAAAGACAAAAATCATTAGCCTCTGGGCTACATGGTGTGGACCTTGTCGTACGGAGCTGAAAGCTTTGCATCAAGTGTATCCGACCTGGAAAGAAAAATACGATATAGAAATAGTTGCTATCACAGTTGATAGGGGCAGAATGTTGGATAGGGCCAAAGACATGTTTAAAGTCAATGGCTGGGACTATACATTCTTTCATGATAATAATGATGAACTGATGAGCGCATTTAATATTACTGGTATCCCTTTTTCAATATTAGTAGATGGCGAGGGCAACATTAAGTCAACTCAGACTGGTTACTTCCCTGGATACGAAAAAGAACTGGAATCCAAGCTTAAAGCCTTGTAGTTATCCATACTTATTCTTCTATCTCGGATAATTCTAGCCAACGCATTTCTTTCTCATCAGTTAGGTTATTGATCTGACCGAGTTCTATTGATAAGGCACTAATTTGATCACTATCAATTGTGGTGTCAAGAAACGCTTGTTCAATTTCCTTTTTTCGCTTTGAATACTTGTCGAGCTGTTTTTCTATTTCTTTCATCTCCATCTTTTCCTTGTAGCTCATTTTTCTAACTACCTCAGCGTCACCTTCTTCAATTAAAGGTAACTCAGACTTCTCTATAACATCAGGGCTGTTTCTAGTCATATGCCCCTCTTGTGAGCGCTTCCACTCACTATATGTTCCATTATAATCCTGTATCACTCCTTCTCCTGTGAAAATAAACATATGATCCACCAACTTATCCATGAAAAAACGATCATGGCTAATAATAACCAGACATCCCGGAAACTGCGATAGATAATCTTCTAGAACATTGAGCGTCAGTACATCGAGATCATTAGTAGGTTCATCCAGTATTAAAAAATTAGGGTTACACATAAGTACACACAACAGATGCAATCTCTTGCGCTCACCTCCCGACAATTGAGAGACATAGACTTGGTGCTGCTCCGGAGGGAACATAAACGTCTCTAATAACCTAGCTGCGCTAAGCTTTTGACCTTTCTTAAGAGGAATGAATTCTCCATAAGAACGGATCACGTCGATGACACGTTTATCTTCATTGAGCTGGATACCATCTTGCTGATAATGACCAAATGACACTGTTTCGCCTATGACCCTTTTTCCCGTGGTTAACTTTTCGCTACCTGTTATGAGTTTAATAAAAGTTGATTTACCTGTTCCATTTCTTCCACTTATCCCAACTCTTTCTCCTTTTTTAAATTTGTACCAAAACTCCTTGAGCAATAACTTATCACCATATGATTTGGAGGCATCGTAAAATTCAACAATCTTTTTGCCTAATCTGACTGTGTCAATATCTATTTCAAATACTTTTTCGTAGGTAATACTACTTATATGTTCATCCAGCTTGTGATAAGAATCTACTCGAGATTTGGCCTTGGTACCTCGAGCCTTAGGTTGACGCCTCACCCAGTCAAGTTCCTTTGACAAGAGTTTTTTGGACTTATCTAAGTTTGTCTTTTCTTGGTGGGTTCGCATCGCCTTTTTAGCCAGATAGTCAGAATAATTGCCTCTATAAACCCATATCTTCCCTTTGTCCAACTCTATAATTTGATTGCACACTCTCTCAAGAAAGTAGCGATCATGGGTCACCATGAGAATGGTCAATGAACTCGATTGAAGATAGTTTTCCAACCATTCGATCATCTCGACGTCTATATGGTTAGTAGGTTCATCCAGTATTAAAAAATCTGGCTCCTCAATAATAATCTTAGCCAAAGCCAATCTTTTCTGTTGTCCTCCCGAGAGCGTCTCAACTTTTTGTTCTAAGTCACTTAGATTGAGCTTGTATAATGTCTCTTTGATCTTGGACTCCATATTCCAAGCCTTGAGATCATCCATACTAGCCAATGCTTGCTGTATCAATTCTGGGTTGTCAAGGATGAGGGCTTCTTCATAGGCTTTTATCGCCTTAATCTCAGGACGATCTGTCTCCATCAGTACTTGTAATACTGTATCAAGAGGATTAAACTCAGGTTCTTGATCTAAGAAGGCTGTTTTTACTTTTTTATTAAGATGGACAATGGCTCTTTCTCCTTCAGCAGATTCTATTCCTGCTATAACCTTGAGGAGCGTTGATTTACCACTTCCGTTTTTGGCTATAATGGCAATTTTCTCTCCTTTGCTTATTGTTAACGACAAGTCTTTGAACAGTGTTTTTTCACCAAAGCTCTTAGATGCTTGCTCAATCATTAGGTACTCCACTCCTATCTATCTTAATGTTGAATGGATAAAATTAAAAAAGCCCCTATCATAATATACGATAGGGGCTATAATGATTTTTTTTTAAATATGGCTTACTCGTCCTTAGTCTTGGTATATGCTGGACCATTAATCATATCTGACATAATTGACAAGGTCTCTTCGAGATATATATCTTTCTGAAGTCTTTTAAGCCAATCTTCATTCTTAGCCTGATGATCTTCATCCTTATTAATCTCTATTAAGTCAACCTTTATGTTGCTCACTGCCAATCCAGCTATTGCCTCTTTCATCAGGTCTTCATATTTTTTAGCACTTTCATCTTTCTCATCTAAGTAGCTATCAAATTCCTCTAAGTTCAAGGAATAGCTCGTCTCATCTCTATTTTCTTTGAGATCCAGTGCTTGTTCTTCTATCAGTTTAAATTGATCATTTTTCGCCATTCTTGCCATACTTCTGTTCTTCAACTGCTCTTTGCCTTTGACTTTATAGATCTCTTGATCAAATGTTAATCCTGCTATCTGAGACCAATCAAGTGAGTTTGGATATTCTCTCTCTCCAAC
>CAZJHC010000007.1:0-25665 GCA_964545645.1 uncultured Saprospiraceae bacterium | reverse complement strand
ATACTGGAGATATAGGCACATTTGATATCACGGCATCGGTCGACGATCCTAATTATATAGTGACCATTACTGATGGGATTCTAACTGTAGTTCCTGCCAATATCCTTATCACAGTGGACGATTTTACCATAACATGTGACGATGAGTTGCCAGACTTTACTGCTGTTGTTACAGGAGTTAGTGATAGTGTAGCCTTGTCATATGTAGTGATAGATGATATGGGAGATCCATATGAAGGGATTCAAGGCTCTTATGATATAGTTGCTACACCAGTAGATAGTGCCAACTACAACGTGATATCCAACAATCCTGGAGAGCTCACCGTACTTACAGGGACAAGTTGTAGTCCTCAGTTTGTCAATGCACCAATAGATACTATCATAACCACTGATGCTCCTTTTGTGGATCCTTTTAACTTCATATGTGGAGGTTCTACATCCATATTGTTAGATATAGAAAGTGGAGGCAGTAGTTTATTATTACGACGCCAAACTTTTAATCCTGACCTTGGCATTTTTGTAGCGGGCACTACTAACACCTTCTCCAATCCAGCTGATCGGTTTGATTTTGAACTTGCCGTTGGGGTATTTGACATAGGTACCACTATGGTAAGATTACTTTTAGAAGGTAGCAGAGGAGGTCAAGACACTTTAGATTTCACCGTGATTGTTGAAGATCAAGCGCCGCCAACAGTATCATCTGTATCAGGATTAAATATTTATCTTGATGACAAAGGTGTAAGTTCTTTTGATCCTGCGGATTTGGATGACGGATCAAGTGATATATGTGGCAATGTTACCTTCAGTTCGAGCTCTGTCTTTGATTGTGACGATTTGGGTATGTCCCTTGCACAGTTTACCGTCACAGATGAAGCTGGCAATTCAATAACAGACTCTTTTGTATCAGTAACCATTTTAGATACAATTAGTCCAACAACAGATTTTACTCAGAGTACATTGGGCACCTCAGGTGGCAACTCTCAAGACTTTGTTCTGACAGAAACCATTACCATCTCTACAGGATTTACTTTGGAAAGCTTAGAGGTGAGTGTAGGCCGAAACTTTGGAGGGTCCCCTCCTAACAATGGACTTCCTTTTGAGGCTAGAATCCTTGATGATATGAATGCAACACTTGCTACGGTTAGAGATAATGATTGGTTCACTTCAGAGTCTTTCGATTTTAGTGCCCAACGCTTAACTCTTTCTCCAGGAACCTATAGAATTCAACTGGATGGCTTAGGCACTCGCTTTGCATGGGATTTTGACCAATTTGGAGATCAACAGTATGCGTTAAATGGAACTACTTGCCCATTGGATACGACCCTAATAACAGTGCCAGCTATCTGTGGCGCTATCTATAATTATGATACTCCAAGTGGTACAGATAATTGTAGTTCTGTATTTACAATTAATCAGATTGCCGGCCTCCCAAGTGGAAGTACTTTTCCCGTTGGCACGACTATCAATTCGTTCGAAATAATCGATGAAAGTGGTAATATGACCACATGTAGTTTTGATATAACTGTAGTTGGGACATGTAATACTTGCGCAGAAAAAGATTCATTGGTTCTAATATCACTTTATAATGCTACCGATGGTCCTAACTGGACTACACCTTGGGACCTTAATACGTCCTATACAACATGGGATGGAGTCGCAACTAATGGTAGTGGCTGCGTTATAGGAATTAGCATCGATGGCAATAATCTTACTGGTACTATTCCAGATTCTATAGGTATGTTGTCAGAATTAAGAGTATTGAGCTTAAACTCCAATAACTTAACGGGATCTATACCAAGTAGCATAGGAGATTTGAGCATTCTTGAAGAGCTCTTTTTAGCGATTAATCAGCTAACAGGATCGATACCAACAGAGATAGGTAATCTGAGTGCTCTCAGAGTACTCAATCTGAACAACAATGATATATCAGGATCAATCCCTGCTGAGATTGGAGATCTATCGAGCCTTACATTTATGGACATGGGGTCCAATGAATTGACTGGATCTATACCTATTGAAATCGGTCAGCTTAGCAACTTAGAATTAATTAGCCTTGGCGCTAATGACCTCAGTGGTTCCTTGCCTGCAGAATTAGGAGATCTATCCAATCTCGTATCCATGTTCATTGGAGGGACCAATATATCAGGATCTATTCCACCAGAGTTTGGTCAATTGACTAATCTATCAGATCTACGGATAGGATCGAATCAATTAAGTGGACCTATCCCAGAAGAGTTCGGAGATATGACTGCGCTCACTTTTGTGGTGCTCTCTGTCAACAACCTGAGTGGACCTATGCCAGCATCACTCGCTAATCTTACCGCTCTTATTTCTCTAAATGCTATTGGTAATAACCTATCTGGATGTTTTCCACCATCCTACACTTCATTGTGTGGCAAACTTGCTTTGAACGGCGGAGGCAATCCTGATCTCTTCGATTTTGATACATTCTGTACTGACCCTGTCAAATATGCTGATCCTACTTGTTTTTCAGCTCTGGCATGTTCTGGCGACTCATTAGCTCTTGTCGCATTATACAATGCGACTGACGGTCCTAATTGGAATACTACTTGGGACCTTAATACACCTTATACAACATGGTTTGGTGTCACTACTAATGGTCTGGGATGTGTCACTCATATCGGATTAGATGGTAATGGCCTCAATGGTACATTGCCAGTGGAAATAGGTAACTTCTTAGAGCTTGACTTATTGACCATTTTTGACAACAATGTAGGTGGCAATATACCTATCGAAATAGGCGGATTAGGCAATCTAAGGACACTCAACTTGGGCAATAATCAGTTTACAGGGTCTGTACCGAACGTATTTGATCAATGGCCACTGGTAGGAAGCGTTACCTTTGATAATAATAACCTCACAGGGAGTATTCCATTATCGATCGGTTCCGCAACAAGCCTAACCGGATTTGGATTTAATGGCAATAGTATGGATGGTGTGATACCTGACACGTTGAGAAATCTGACGAATCTACAGTTTATCGGGTTGTCCGACAATCAATTTACAGGGGGTGTTCCTTCTTTCTTAGGCGATCTGAGCAACTTGATTGTTATAGAAGCTGGCAATAATTTGTTGACAGGAACGATACCAACAAGTTTGAGTAATCTTGCTCAATTAGAAATATTGATTTTACAGAACAATATGCTGACTGGTACGATTCCTTCGCAACTGGGCAACTTGTCTAATCTTACTCTTTTATTCTTAGGGACCAACCAATTGACAGGAACGATACCGATAGAATTAGCTAATCTAAATTCTTTACGAGAATTACGCCTTGGAAATAATCAATTGACAGGTACTATTCCAGCAGAGTTCATTGACTTATCTGCCCTTTTGACATTGGAATTATCTTCTAATCTATTGACTGGAGCGATTCCAATTGAATTAGGCGGGCTTTCTACATTACAAGAATTATTATTGGGCGATAACCAGATAAGTGGTAGCATTCCAACTTCGATAGGACAACTTTCAAATCTTGTGAGATTAGTTCTTTTTAATAATGACGTGAGCGGATCTATACCAGGAGAGATAGGAAATATTCCAAATTTGGAGATACTCAATCTCAATGGAAATAATCTAACTGGTGAACTACCTCAAAATTTGGCTAACCTAAATAATTTGACATTCCTTAATCTGAATAGCAATATGCTATCTGGTTGTTTTCCAGCAGGTTATGAAATTTTCTGTGGCTTTGGACAATTCAATATAGGTAACGCTGGACTATTTGACTTTGCAACTTTTTGTGCAGATCCGATGAATCTGGCAGGCGATGGGTGCTTTACAGCACTATCTTGTATTGATGATTCATTAGCATTGGTTGCCTTATATAATGCAGCAGATGGGCCAAACTGGACTAATACTTGGGATCTCAATACCCCGTATAGCACTTGGGCTGGAGTAACTACAAATGTAAATGGATGTGTGACCATACTCAATCTTCTTAACAATAACCTTACTGGTACATTGCCTCCTGAGTTAGGAAATTTAACAGAGATAACATCCTTTAATGCCACATTAAATAATCTAACGGGCAGTCTCCCTCCTGAGTTGGGGTCATGGACTAAGATTATCGATTTTGGGGTTGGAAATAATATGCTTACAGGGAGTTTGCCAGAATCCTATAATGCGTTTGTAAATCTTCGTCAGTTGATTCTTCAGAACAACAACTTGTCAGGCGAATTGCCGGCATCATGGTCTGTCTTTGCAAGCTCCCCTAATTTTAATGGTGTTTTAAATCTGAGGAACAACAATTTATCTGGATGCTATCCGCAGAGTTATACTGCATTTTGTGGTGTCGTAGCGCCCACAAGCTTTGATCTCAATGGGTTAAGTGATTTTGCAAGTTTCTGTGCTTTTGGAGGTAATGCGGCATCCATAGAAGTTTCTTGTCCGATGGATCAAACAGTTACAGCCCCTAACGGATTTAGCGGGACGTCAGTTAATTACTCGCTTCCTACTTGGAGCGATCCCTGCTCAGGAATTGTTACAGGTATCTTAAGTGAAGGGATCGGCAACACTGCCCTCGACACCTTCCCAATTGGGGTAACTACAGTGGTTTATGAGCATTTTGCCAGCAATGGAGATACATTGAATTGCGTATTTGATGTCACGGTTAATCCAAGCACATCAGCAAGACCAGGTTCTGGTGCAGCAACAAGATCGACTATTAAATATCCTGATGTTGATAGTGATCCTACTTTGAAGATCTCTCCGAATCCAGCCTCTGATCAATTCTCATTAATAATAGATGGGTTAACGTCAGATGGAGAATTGCAGATATTTGACATGACAGGAAGCTTGATTTACACCCAGTCTGTGACTAAGCATTCTACTAAACTCACGATAGATACGGACGATGGATTTAATGCTAATGGAGTTTATATCATAACCTTAACATCAGCAGATGTGGTATTAACGGACAGAATAATCATAAGTAAGTAAATATTTGATGAATTTGGTTTTAAAAGGAAGGATACCAATGATATCCTTCCTTTTTTAATTATATCTTGACATTGTTTATGAATCAGATCAATAACAATAGACGTGTTGTCATGAAAAGGTTAATAAATATATCCCTCATAGTTATACTCTTATTCAATAACATACCATCAGGTGTGGCCCAAGTCAATATCGATTCGCTCATTGATGTCTTAGAAACAGACAAAGGAGAAATTGAGCAGCTCAATATACTTATGTCCATAAGTGGAAGCCTGTTCAGAACAGATCAAGACAAAGGAATCAAGTATAGCGAACAAGCAATAGCTCTTGCAGAAAAACTAAATCGCAAAGAAGATCTGGCTTATGCCTTAAAAAATCTTGGCCTCAACTATTACTTTAAATCAGATTTCAGAGGAGTAATACCTCCTTGGACTAGATCCCTTGCCGTATTCAGAGAGATCGAGCATGTCACTGGCATTGCCAATCTTTTAAGTAATCTGGGAGCAGTATATGAGAGTCAAGCAGATTACTCCAAGGCCCTTGAGTTTGCTATAGAATCGCTCAAATATGCAGAACTATCTGAAGATCAATATAGAATAGCCACTTCCCTAGTCAATATAGGGACCATCTACGCCGAGGATAAAGAAACCTACGACAAAGCTCAAGAAACGTATGAGCGAGCCATAGAAGAGAGCAAGGAATTAAACAAACCTGATCTTAGTGCTACTATCTTTGTCAATCTTGGAGAGTTATTGCTCCATCAAGATAAGGCAAGAGAGGCATTGCCCTATTTTCAAAAAGCCTTTGAAGAATTTAGCTCCATAGGAGATGCCAATACAGCCTATACACTCAACTTTATCAGTAAAACTTATCAACAATTAGGTCAGTATACGGAGGCCCTTAACTATGCCAATCAAGCCTATGACGCTGCGGAGGCTTTTGATTCTAAAATAGAGATGTCACAGGCGGCAATCACTCGTGGCGAGATTTATAAAGAACAGTACAATTCTGCGAAATCTATAGCGTCATTTAAAGAAGCAGAAAAAATCGCTTTGGAATTAGAAACTAATAAAGAGCTGTCCCAATCTTACGATGGTTTATCCAAGAGCTATGCTCAAAGCGGCAACTTTAAGAAAGCTTACGAATTTCAACAAAAAAACATCAATGTCAATGATGATATACGCTCCACAGAGTATGATGAAATCATCAATAATCTAAGATTCAAGCTTGATCTGGAGACAAAAGAAAAAGAAATAGAAATCCTTAATAAAGAAAATGCCCTTAAACAGTCAGAAATCTCCTATGCCAGTACGATACAGAAGTTCTTATTAGCACTAGGTGGATTGATGCTGGTAGTCATCGGAGGGGTTACCTATCTTTATCAATTTTCGCAAAAAACAAATAAACTCCTTGCCGAAGAGCGCAATCGATTTGAAAAAATCCTATTGAATATATTGCCGAAAGACACAGCCGATGAGCTCCAGGAAAAAGGATTTGTGGAGGCCAAAAAATTTGATCAAACTACGGTCTTATTTACTGATTTCAAAGGATTTACAAGCTTCAGCGAACAGATGTCGCCAGAAGATATGGTCAAGAGCATTGATTTTTACTTTAGCAAGTTTGATGAAATCATAGGTAGATATAATCTCGAAAAAATCAAAACCATTGGTGATGCATACATGTGTGCAGGAGGTTTGCCAACTAAGAATAGGACAAATGCCAAAGATGCAGTATTGGCAGGATTAGAAATCCTTTCGTTTGTTAAGGAGGTCAATGAAAATCCACCTAAAGGAGTGTTACCATTGGAGATACGTATAGGAATTAGTACAGGTAGTACTGTAGCTGGTATCGTAGGAACCAAAAAGTTTCAATATGACATATGGGGTAGTACGGTCAACATAGCCTCTCGCATGGAATCTGCCTCTGATACTGGAAAAATCAACATCTCCGACAAAACGTACAATCTCATCAAAGATGAAATCCAATGTACTTATCGAGGAGAAATAGAAGTAAAGAATGGACTCAAATTAAAGATGTACTATGTCAGTAATGAAGAGCACGTCGATTATAGGCACAATCTGGACTTCACTAAAGGTGGAATACTCAATTAAGCTATCTTATCTTTTGGTCCTGTAAGGAGACTTACTCATCAGCTATAGTAATTTTATTAAGTGACTCAGTTGATGGAGCTAGATAAGACAGAAGAAAGTTCAAAATATAATATGATTAAGCCTCAATGTATATTAGTTATGCTGATGTGCTACTGCATCTCTTGTCAATCTCCCCCACCGACTATCAGCGAAGATCTTGAAACACAGGGTATAGAATTGATCGTATTAGGCACCATACAGGATGCTGGTTCCCCTCAGATAGGCTGTCAAAAAAGTTGCTGTGTTGATCTTTGGGACAATCCTGACGCAAGTAGGAAAGTTACCTCCCTAGGAATAGTCGATCATACGAACCAAAAGACTTATTTGTTGGAGGCAACTCCTGATATAAAATCTCAAGTAAATCATCTGATGAAAGAGTCTTCCAGCACAAAACAGTTGCCAGATGCCATATTCTTAACCCATGCTCACATCGGTCATTACTCTGGGCTCTTACAGTTGGGCAAAGAAGCCATTAATGCAAGTAACATCAAGGTTGGTGCTATGCCAGGTATGGCGACATTCCTATCAAACAATGGACCTTGGGATCAACTAATTCATAATCACAACATAGCCCTTGACTTATTGGTCGCTGATAGCATCCGACATCTATCAGAACTTTTAGCCATACAACCTCTATTAGTACCTCATCGAGATGAGTATTCTGAAACAGTCGGATACAAAATTATAGGACCCGATAAGATCGTACTTTTCATCCCCGATATTGACAAGTGGCATCTATGGGAGCGAAATATTGCCAACATGATCCAAGAAGTCGATTATGCATTTCTTGATGCTACCTTTTACGATGGTGAAGAATTAGGTGGTCGGGATATGTCACAGATACCTCATCCCTCAGTACTCGAAAGCATTAAAACATTGGAACACTTAGATGCTAAACAAAAAGCTAAAGTGCATTTTATCCATTTCAATCATACCAATCCTTTACTAAGTAAAGAGAGTAAACAATTCATAACAACTGAAAAGTCAGGGTATCGCATTGCTCAATTTGATCAGCGATTTAAATTATAGCTTCATTTTTCTGTCGTAGATTTAAAGATCGCTTGACTCTTTTATGATAATTATTGATCGTACTCTTCTGATTCTACTAATGTTCACCAGTGTTATTAATATTGGAAGATCACAATTTTATATTGGGGCCGCTCAGCGCATCATTACTCCAACCGATACGGCTTATATCGCAGGACATAGTCATAATAGAATATTTCAGGGAGTTCATGATGACATCTACGTCAAGGCTGCCGTCATATCTAATGGTTCCGATCTGATTACTCTCCTGACTTTTGATTGCATAGGTCTGCTCTATCCGCAGTTGCTTGAGATCAGAAAAAAAGTAGCTGAGACTATTCCTAACTTTCCCATTGGACATATCGTGATGAGCTCGACTCATACACACTCAGGTCCTGATGTCGTCGGCCTCTGGGGACCCAATCAACTTACTTCAGGAGTAGATGATCACTATATGGATTTTCTCATACAACAGGCATATGGATCTATTATAGACGCCTATAATGATATGTCTCCAGCCCGAGGAGAATATACTCAAAGCACTCATGGTGATGATTGGGTCTATAATATAAGTGAGGCGGACGAACTCGATCGATCATTGACCGCTCTAAGATTCCTCGCTGATGATGGATCTACACTACTGAGTCTTACTAACTTTGCTTGTCATCCTACTTTCTTGGATGCAGTCAATGAGCATGTGAGTTCAGATTATATAGGAGGATACTACGCTCATGCCGATAGCTTATGGGGTGGCGTAAATATGTTTTTACAAGGGTCCATAGGCGGCTGGGTACAACCAGAGTATGAAGAAAAAAACTCCAACCAAGCTTTTTATAGAGGCAAGGGTATAGCACAAGAATTGTACAAAGCCTTTGGCTCCTCTAAGAGCTTAGAATCATCAGACATTCATCTGGCGTCAACCTGTCTAAGTCTTCCAGTGGATAATCCCAACTTAAAGCTACTATCTCAGCTGAAAGTTGTCAACAGACAGTTTGGTGACTCCGTACTTACTGAGATAGCCTATTTTAACATTGGAGAAGCGAGTTTTGCGACACATCCTGGTGAAACCGTACCTGCTATGAGCAAAGCTACCAAAGCCATGATGACTACTCCAGGACCCAAGTTTATCATGGGTCTTGGTATGGACGCCCTCGGGTATATATTAAAACCTTCATTCTTTGATACCTCTGCAAGAATCCCCCATAGCGACTATCTCTGTAGTGTCAGTTTGGGAGTGCATACCAATGAGATTATCATGGATCAATTAAAACAATTGATCCAAGCCAATGACAATCCCATAGAAAACCTAACAAAAGATATCGATGCGATAGTCGATGAAGCCATTGACTCAATGGCTTTTCCTGGATGTCAGATAGCTGTTGCTCATCGTGGGGACATTATCTTTAATAAATCATACGGCCATCACACTTATGATTTCAGGAGAGAGGTGGATGATCATCATGTCTACGATGTGGCATCACTGACCAAAGTGAGTACAGGCCTTCCCTTGTTAATGAAGCTATGCCAAAATGGATTAATTGATCTGGACAAACCCCTCGCTCATTACTTGCCAGACTTTAATAACACCAACAAAGCAGATTTGACCATTAGAGATATCTTGTCTCATCAGGCCAGGCTACAACCATATATCGTCTTTTGGCAAGAGGCGCTTAAGAAGAATGGTGAACTAAAGAAACGAGTATTTAAACGCCAAAAAACAAAGCGTCATCATATCGAGATCGCTGAGGGGCTGTATATGAATCATCGCTACAAGAAAAAGATGATGAAAGCCATTAAGAACTCTCCACTACGTAGCGAAGAGGGCTACCGTTACTCTGGATTGTTTTTCTTATTGCTACCAGACCTGATAGAGAAATTGACCCATGCTGATTTTAGACTATTACTCAATAGTGAAATATATAACCCACTCGGTCTCACAAGAATCGGCTACTTACCTCAAGAGTGGTCAGATATGGAGGATATTGTACCCTCAGAGTATGATAGCCTCTTCAGAAGACAATTGGTTCGAGGCCATGTCCATGACGAAGCTGCCGCCATGCTTGGTGGTGTGTCCTGCAATGCAGGCTTGTTTGCTAATGCCTCAGATTTATGCAAACTATTTATCATGTATAATGATAATGGAAGCTATCTCGGCATCAATCACATAGATTCTAATGTGATAAAAGAGTTTACCCGATATCAGTTTGAAGAAGCCGGAAATCGCAGAGGACTTGGGTTTGATAAACCTCTCTTAGAATATGATAAAGAATTGTCTTATGTGGCAAAATCAGCAAGTCCAACCAGCTTTGGACACAGCGGATTTACGGGTACTATGGCTTGGGCAGATCCTGAGAATGACATCGTATTCATATTTTTGAGTAATCGGGTCTACCCTACTCGAGATCAACGTAACATCTATAACCTCAATGTTAGACCAAGGATACATCAGGCAGTATATGATTATCTTATATCCACCGAACGGTAGGCGTCTATCACTTTTTGCTCTCCTTTCGCACCTTCGACAGAATTGCCATGCTCCATTCCAAGGATACCATCAAACCTTTTATCATTAATGTGCTTAAATATATTTTTATAGTTGATCTCCCCACTTGTTGGCTCATTGCGTCCAGGATTATCACCGATTTGAAAATAAGCTATCTCGTCCCAAGCCAAGTCTATGTTGGGGATGATATTGCCTTCATGTATCTGCTGATGATATATATCAAACAGTATTTTACAAGATGGGCTGTCTACAGCTTTGCATATCTGATAAGCCTGAGAAATCTTGGTAAGGAATAGTCCTGGATGATCTCTAAAATTGAGTGGTTCCAAGACAATAGTTAGATCATGTGGTTCCAGAATCTCACAAGCCCTTTTTAGAGATTCAATAACATGAGCAGTTTGATAGCCCATATCTTGGCGTAGATCCAGATGGCCTGGCACCACAGTCATCCATTTAGCCCCAACTCTTTTAGCTACTTCTACAGAATTATTGATATACCCCAAAAACTCCTGACGCTTAGATTTATCTCCACTCGCTAAATTGGGTTCTTGCCAGTATATCTTGTGGGCTACAAAAACACCCATCTCAAGATTGCGAGATCGCATTACATCAGCCATAGCCTCTTGTTGTTCTACAGGCCTAATAGGCATACCGTTATCCTCAAAAGCTCTGAAACCGGCATCAGCCATAAAATGCAGTTGATCTACTGGATCTTCACCTGCAAGGTTTTTAAACATTCCAAGGTGCGGAGCAAATTTCAAATTAAAAGTCTCTCGAGTGATACTGATTTCTGATGCAGATAATGATGCCGCTGGGATCATGGCAGCCGATAGTTTCGTGAAGGTTCTCCTTTTCATATCAATAGTCTTTACTGACCAATATCCAAAATGTCAAAATAAAATCGGAATATGGTATGTAACTCTATTTTTTCTTGACTAAGAAGGCATCATCGGCCCTGATTAATTATTTCCATTTCTGTTTAATTATTAAATGTCGAGAGTGTACTCTTGAGACGGATGCGCCTTCAGAATAGTCACAGAAATAGTTATCAAAACCTTAAGAAAAGAAATCTGGCAACCTCAGGACAGCACCATGTCCAAGGGCTTCTGGATCGATTGTTAGACAACCTTCATGATTGACAATACCTTTGGCAGGATCATTATTAATCAGCAGATTACCGTCTAAATCGATCCAGTCCATTGACGGTGCCAAATGACATGCTGCTGAAACGGCAATGCTGCTCTCAGTCATACATCCCAACATGATTTTCAAATTATGCTCCCGTGCCTTTTTGATCATAGCCATTGCCTCATGGATACCTGTACATTTCATCAGCTTAATATTAATGGCATCATAAGCGGTGGCTAATGTATGGATATCAGATAGTCGTTGACAGTCTTCGTCCGCAACTATTGGTATAGAAATGTGATTGGCAAGCTGAGATACTTTATCTAAGTCTCCTTTCTTAAATGGTTGTTCTATTAATTCGACTCCTAATCCTTCTAACTCCTTGCCTATTTTAATAGCTTCCTCCACAGTGGACCATCCTTGATTGGCATCCACCCATATGCGTTGCGTGCTTATCTCACGTATGGCTCGCATAATCTTAATATCCTCAAGTCCCTTTCCAAGCTTGACTTTTAATATGGGATAATCACAGAATGCTCGTACCTCTTGAAGCATTCGATTGATATCGCTCAATCCAATCGTCATTGATGAATAAATAGCATTTGACGGTTGTATATTCAAAAATTGAGACATACTCTGACCTGCCTGCTTTGCTCGTAGGTCATGTAAGGCCATATCAACTGCTGCTTTAGAGGCGGTATATCCATAAGCGATACCATCAATGTAATCCATAGCCTGTTTTATGCTATGGGTAGCCAACAATTTGTCGATGTTAATCTGCCCCATGAACCATAACATATCATCTTGTGACTCTTCATAGTAAGGTGGCATTGAGGCTTCGCCATAACCGACAAATCCATCATACTGGAGCTTAATCAATACTATATCTGTATGAGATCTCTGACCATGAGCTGTGCCGAATGGCTCATCAGAGGTAATTGAATAGGGCTTATATGTCAATGATCCTAAAGACATCTTTATGAATGTAATCAATTATCATGCATGCCTACCAACTTACTTGGCCTAACTTGGTTGATAAGAGTATGAGAATTACCATGAGTACTCCTGTCGATGGGTATTATGTAGATGTAATGAAAAGATTTGATCGTGACTTATTTGAGGCTTTAGCTCCACCTGTTGGAATGACTGTTGATACATTCACCGGTTCAAAAAAAGGCGATACAGTAGTATTAAAATTTACGATCCCATATAAATTCATCTGGCAAAGTGACATCATCGAAGATGGTCACAATGAGGACAGGGCATGGTTCGTAGATGTTGGCAAGATATTACCTTGGCCTCTTAAGACTTGGAGACATGAGCATATAGTGCAAAAAGTAAATAATCATCAATCGATCATCATAGACCAGATGGAATATACATGCAGGTCTGCGTGGATGAATCAATTAATAAAACCAGTTCTATATGCCGCCTTTAATCCTCGTAAAAAAATATATAAACAGTACTTTTCGAACTCTAACAATAAGGCTGAATGAACAAGAAGATTAGTATTATAGGAGCAGGAATCAGCGGACTGATAGCAGCTTATGAATTGGAGCAGGCCGGATGGACGCCAACTATCTATGAGGCGACAGATCGTATTGGAGGTCGAGTAAAAACCGATTATATAGATGGTTATCCTTACGATCAAGGGTTCCAAGTGTTATTATCAGCCTATCCTGAGGCTCAAAAATATTTGGACTATGAGACCTTAGATTTACAGCCCTTCTTATCTGGTTCAAGAGTGATTAATGGAAAGAATGTGAGCAAAATAGGAGATCCGATACGTTCTCCAGGTTTTTGGCTGTCTGCTTTTGATATGTCTCTTGCATCGCTTGGAGATAAATTAAAGACTCTAAAACTATCTCAGCAGCTCAAGAGCAAGTCAATAAAGGCGATCTTTAATGAAGAGGAGATTACGACATCACAATATTTAAAGAATAAAGGATTCAGTGATAAGGTCATTGAGCGATTTTTCAAACCTTTTTTTGGAGGTATTTTTTTGGAGATGAATCTGACCACCTCTTCAAGACTTTTTGAATTCTTATTTAAGATGTTTGCCTCTGGCTATAGTATGATCCCTCAAGGAGGAATGCAAAAGATCTCTGATCAATTGGCCGCTAAATTATCCAAAACGGATATACATTTTAATACCAAAATCAAAGAGGTCCATCACGATAAATTGATACTCCAAGATGGAAGCCAAATAGAAAGTCCTATTACTATCATTGCGACAGATCCGAGCAATATCTCTAATCAATCACAACAAACTGACTGGAAAGGATCTACCAATTACTACTATGAAGTAGATAAACCAAGCTATAAAGAGAGTATTATTACGCTATCAGCTAACCCCGACAAGCTTATCAATAACTTCTATTACCCTACTAATCTAATCCCTCATCCTGAAGGAAAGACAATTTTGTCTACAACAGTTGTGGACTCTCAAGGTCTTAGCAGCCTCGAACTTGAGCAAGCCATAAGACAAGAATTAACAGATCTTGGATTGAATTTAAAAGAGCTCGTTACGAGCTATAATATCCCGCAATCGCTACCCGAATTGAGCAATATCAAATATGAATTAACAGATCATGATATTACTGTATCCTCCAATGTTTACGCCTGTGGTGATCACCTTTTAATGGGCAGTCTCAATGCCGCCATGTACGCCGGCCACTATGTCGCCCAACATATCATCTCTAAATATTAAACCACCTTGAAATACTATACGCTCACTTATCACTTTATCGACGACTATCTCCAACAGAGAACACCTATTAGATCTTTGCACTTTGATCATTTGAGGTCATATGTGAAGAGTGGAAAGCTCATCTTGGGAGGCGCACATGAAAACATCACCAAAGGCGCTTTGATCATCTTTAAAGTGAATGACCCTGCTGAGATTCAAGAATTTGTGTTGGGAGATCCGTACTACCATAAGGGTATCGTCCAATCCTATGAAGTCAACTTATGGAATGTGGTTATTGGTCATGTATAAGTCTATATCCTATAATACCAATTGATGGCAATGTACAGGCTATGGTCATAGATATCGTCAAAGAATCCTCCTAACCTATAATCCAGCCCTAACTCTACCTTGTTATGATCAGATATCATATATCCAAATGTTGGCAGTATCCTAAACTCTCCAGAGAAAGAACCTGACTTAAGGATATTTAGCCATTCCGCTCCCAATTTGAGGTAAAATTCATTGGCATCAGATACCTCTCCATTGAGCGCTTTGGAGATACTTGATCTGTATCTCAGCCTATACGTGCTTTGATCTTCCACAAAGGTCTGATCAAAAACCCATCGATGCGATAACTTTAGATTGGTTAAGGTATTCAGTACAAATTGCTGAGTAATGCGATGGTGCCAAGTTCCTCTGCGATTCCGGATGAGATAACCGAAGCCCATCCTATTTTTTAACCCTACACCCCTTACAGCCATGATACTATAATCCATCAATTCATGTTGATAGGAGTTTAAGGACGCTCCTTCAAACATGCCTTGAACCAAAAAATCACGACGCTCCATTTTAAAATTAAGGCTGTAATCCTGATCAATTTGGACATTGACATTGAGCTTAGGTAAGATACCTATCTCATACAAATCCTGACCACCAAGTGGATTAAACAAAAAGATACACATCAATATGAGACCAAGGGCCCTAATACTCGAGATAGTCACTATTTCTCAATATTATTTCATCAATCGTCTCAACATTTCCATCATGATCAAAGAGCACTTCATACAGCTTCATTCTCTTTACTTGTTTGCCTTTTATAATCACTTCATACTTGAGCTGCAATCCCAGCATCGATGGGTAAGAAGATAAAAAGTGTGCTAATGACGGAATGGTACCACTATATTGCTTTTGAATTTTATGGATAACATATTTTTTGAACTGTTTACTCAGATTGATATGTAATCTATCCATGAGGGCCGCATCAAGCTCACGATCCAAAGATTCTATTTCTATATCCTGTAATCGTCCTACAGTATCAAACTCTACACTATACTTATGATCTTGGTAGTAAAACTTAGCTTCTATAGAATTGCCTTTTAGGTTTTCCTCATAATACCAATTGATCTTGGTCTTTAGCTGAGCAGTATTGATAAATTCTAATGCCAGATAAGGGACACTATCAACATGGAGGTCATATTCTCTTTCTAATTTCTGTTGTCCGTGGACAGATAGCGTTAAATGCATGATAGCTACTATGGCTATTATAATCTTATTCATTGCATTCGAAATTAGGCCTTTTATAAGAATGCTCAACGTGATACTTAGATTATACGAGCCAACCTACCAGATCGTATGGTGGCTCACACCGTCCGGATCATCAACTCTCTTATAGGTATGAGCCCCAAAGTAATCTCTTTGTGCTTGAATCATATTAGCACTTGATTGTGCTTGAGTATAAGTATTGACAAAGTCTGATGCGGATGAAAGACATGGAATAGAGCAATAGGCCTGATGTCCTGCGGCGACCACCTCAGCCAAGGCCGATCTATTCTGCTTTACCACCTCTATCATATCAGGGTGTTGCAATATCCTCTGTGTGTCAGATAGTATGTCTATCAAGCCTTTCATCAACTTAGACCGGATGATACATCCATTGGTCCAAATACGGGCAATTTGAGAGAAGTTGAGCTGCCAATCATAAGATTGTGAAGCAGCATCAATTAAGTGCAATCCTTGATGGTGATTGGCTATCCTTGCGATGCGATAGGCCTTCTCCAATTTTTCTAAATCAATAGCTTCACTATTAATTTGTGTGGCATATAGTTTAGATGCTTCTACTCTTTCACTCTTGAAAGCTGAGGTATAACGAGCAAATAAGGCCGAGGTAATCATTGTTATCGGCACTCCTAACTCGGCTGCAGCTATTGTTGTCCAACTTCCAGTACCTTTGTTTCCTGCTTTATCCAATATTAGATCGATCACATACGTATCGCCATCTTTTTTCTTGAGGATGTCCCTACTAATTTCAAGTAAATAGCTACCTAAATCTCGAGAACACCACATGTCGAAAATGGCGGCAATTTGCTCATGATCCATCCCTCCGACCACCTTCATTAGGCTATAACACTCTGCTATCAACTGCATCTCAGCGTACTCGATGCCATTGTGAACCATCTTGACAAAATGTCCTGCACCTCCAGTACCTACATGAGTGCAGCAACCATTGCCATTATCATCCTTGGCTGCTATTGTCTCCAGATAATTAGACACTTTGCTATAGGCATTCACAGAACCTCCAGGCATGATGGATGGCCCTTTTAAGGCCCCTTCTTCTCCACCAGAGACTCCTGTACCAATGAACTCTATACCTTTCTCGCTGAGGTACTCTGATCTACGTTGAGTTTGTTTGTAATGGCTATTTCCTCCATCTATGATGACGTCGCCTTTATCCAATAATGGAATCAAGCTCTCTATAACTGCATCTACAGGTTTGCCAGCATTAACCATTAGCATGATTTTGCGAGGAGCAGCTATAGAAGATACAAAGGCTCCCAATTCATCAAAACCTTTAGCTTCATTCAATTCTTGATATTGTGCCACAAAATTCTTAGCTACGTCTACTTCCTTAACGTCCACATGTCGATTATAAAGAGACAGTTTAAATCCATTGTTAGCGAGATTGCGACTAAGGCTCTTGCCCATGACCCCGAGGCCTATTAAACCAAATTCTGATGACATTGTACTTATTTGAGTGGTTATACGATTTATGATATGTTTTGGATCTTCTGATATATCTATCCTTATGGCACCGAAAGGCTCCTCCCAAGCATCAAACTGCGATTGAAGCAATTGAGGTGGCATGAAATGATCTTTCCTTTGATTGATTCTCTGCAATATCAGATCGAAGCTGCCTTCAAGGCTAACCCAGATAGGATCTGCTAAATCCTTAACTAAAATGGTTCTATAGCTCTT
The DNA here is from genome assembly GCA_964545645.1 of uncultured Saprospiraceae bacterium. GTDB lineage: Bacteria > Bacteroidota > Bacteroidia > Chitinophagales > Saprospiraceae > GYS-P2D. Next base: position 7,959 of record CAZJHC010000007.1, on the reverse strand, counting down.
CTTGAGTGCCGAACAAGCTACGATACATCCTTGAGCTTGATAATTGATACAATGATGATTAATTGCTTGTAACCAAGGACGTCTATCATGATCATTCAAGGATTGACCAGAACGCATTTTTGAGATATTCTCCTCAGGATGAAAATCATCACCATCGAAAAAATCTAATCCTAATTGCTCAGATAAATGAATGCCAATGGTAGACTTACCACAGCCCGAAACACCCATAATGAATATGACCTTTCCCAAAATTGTAATGATAGACGACCATCAAATTTAATTCAACAATTTAATCGTAGGTACAAATTTTTATAAAATTTTAACAAGCCTGTGTTTTCTCATTTCAGCAACTGTTCATTTATTTTGCAGTTCGTTTTCAATATCAACCTTTACTATATGAATATTGAAGTAAAGAATCTAACTAAAACCTATGGGCCTCAAAAGGCTGTAGATAATATTTCTTTCGCCGTTAAGACAGGAGAAATATTAGGTTTTCTTGGACCAAATGGTGCAGGAAAAACCACCACCATGAAAATCATCACGAATTATATCAATAAAGATAGCGGTGATGTACAAATCCAAGGCAACTCCGTATCTACAGGTCAGTTCAAGAAAAACATAGGTTACCTCCCAGAGCACAACCCGCTATATGAAGATATGCCGGTCATGGACTATCTTCAATATTGCGCAGAATTGCAGGGCGTATCTAAATCGATGGTCATGCAACGTATCGGTGAGATGATCAAGCTCTGTGGATTAAATGCCGAAAAACACAAGAAAATTGGAGAGCTATCTAAAGGATTTAGACAAAGAGTAGGATTGGCACAAGCCATGATCCACGATCCAGAGATCCTCATACTCGATGAGCCTACTACTGGCCTCGACCCTAACCAGATCGTCGAGATCAGAGAGTTAATCAAGCGGATAGGAAGATCCAAAACCGTGATCTTGAGTACTCACATACTCCCCGAAGTTGAAGCCACCTGTGATCGTATCCTAATTATCAACAAGGGCCAGATTGTAGCTGATGGAACTGCGGACACCCTACGTAAGCAAGCAAGCAGCAATGTCATAACACGTCTCCAGATTACTGGAGCAGACCTTGCTATTGTCAGAGACGAACTATCTAAAATACCAGGGGCCAAGACAGTACAAATCCTCGATCTTGACACTAACCGTATTGAGGTAGAGTCAGATCACAATATCGCCGAAATCTTATTTAGAACGGCAGTCAAGCACCATTGGATCATCTCTGAAATGATCCCTGTAGAAACTAAGTTAGAAGACATATTTAGAGATTTAACCCTTAACTAATCATGAATCAGAGCTGGACTATAGCAAAGAAAGAGCTGCGATCATACTTTGACTCATTAGTAGCTTATATACTTATTATCATTTTTCTGGCCTTTACTGGATTTTTTACATGGATCAGTGGCAATGGAGATGTATTCTTCAGAAAGCAGGCTGATTTAAATGTATTCTTCCAAACGGCCATGTGGACGCTATTTTTCTTCATCCCAGCTATCACTATGAAGATGATCGCTGAAGAAAAAAAATCTGGGACCATAGAACTGTTACTAACCAAGAATATTAGTACGCTTAATCTTGTCATAGGAAAATTTCTTGCCGCATTCTTATTAGTATGCATCGCTTTAGGTTTTACAGCTGTTTACTACGTATCAGTCAGCAGACTTGGCAATTTTGATCATGGAGCCACGCTTTGTGGTTACTTAGGGCTATTGTTGATGAGTGCCTCATTCATTGGGATAGGTCTGTTTGCCAGTTCATTGACCAATAATCAGATTGTGGCATTCCTCTTGGCGTTGATCATCGGAGTAGTGTTTATGTTTGTTTTTGACGTATTGGCCGGAGTACAAGGAGGTTGGTTGGGAGAGCTCTTCTCTACACTTAGCATCAATGAACACTTTAGTTCTATATCGAGAGGAGTAATTGACACTAAGGATATCATCTATTTTCTATCGCTGACTTTCCTGGGTATTGTTCTGTCAGAGTATATGATATCAAAAAGAAGCTAGCATGAAGAATCTAACACGAATACTTTTAATCGTAGGCATCCTGCTTTTTTTGAATCTGTTGTCACGAGAGTTCTTTTTTAGGATCGACGCTACCAAGGATGAGCAATATACACTAAGTAATGCCACCAAGAACATCTTGAAAAATCTGGATGAGCCGGTATCCATTACAGCATACTTCACCAAAGATCTCCCGGCCCAGTATGCTAAAAACTATACGGATCTAAGAGATCTGTTGATAGAATATAACACCCGATCAAAGGGTATGGTAGATTACGAGTTTATTGATCCTAACAGTGATCCTGAATTGGAACAAGAAGCCGCCCAAAATGGCATCTCTCCCTTACTGATCAATGTAAGAGAGAAAGATGAGGTAGCACAAAAAAAGGCATTCATGGGAGCGATAGTCAGCTCTGGAGATCAGTCAGACGTAATCAACTACTTTCCTCCAGGAGGTGCTATAGAGTACCAATTGACTACAGCCATGAAGAAAGTAATCTCTATTGAGAAACCTACTGTAGCCATAGCGCAAGGCTATGGATGTCCACCTTTTCAAAATCTTCAGGACCTTACCAGATCTCTTAGTGTATTGTATAATGTGACTACGGTAGACCTGACAAGTGCTTCAATTGATCCTGCCACTAAATGTGTTGCTATTATCAATCCTGCCGATACGATTGATTCCTATGTTTTCGAGGCATTGGATCAGTATATGAGTACTGGTGGACAAGTGGCTATAGCGTATAATAATGTGACTGGTGACTTTCAGTCTATGCAAGGGTCGGCCTTAGGAACTGGTATTTCTGATTGGTTAGCGACCAAAGGAATTACCGTTAATAAAGACTTTGTCATAGACGCCAGCGCTGCGAGTGTAACGGTGCAGCAACGACAGGGCTTTTTTACAGTTAATTCGCAAGTGGAGTTTCCTTATTTTCCTATGGTCAAGAGTTTTGGAGATCATCCAATCACTAAGGGTATCGAACAAGTGGCATTTCAGATGGCAAGTTCGATGAGTTATAACACTGATGGCAATTATGACTTCACACCGATAGTAACAACATCCAATAAATCAGGACTTAGACCTGCACCTACATTCTTCAATATAGAGCAACAGTGGAAGCAATCGGATTTTACTTCGGGAAGTCAGACTATTGCGGGCGTTTTATCACCGTTAGATAATGCAGTCTCAGGAAAGATGGTTGTATTCTCTGATGCAGACTTTGTCATGGGTGCTCAATCTCGAGGACAGACACCAGATAACATCAGTCTTTTTGCTAATGCAGTAGACTTCCTCTCCGATGATACAGGTTTGATTGATCTTAGGACTAAAGGTGTAGCCTCTCGACCGATCAAAGAGATGGAAGAGTCAGAAATCACGACTACCAAATGGCTAAATTTCTTACTTCCAATCCTTTTAGTAATTATCGTTGGAGTTATTCAGTATCAACGTAATCAACGGATCCGATTAAAAAGAATGGCTCAGAACTATAGTTAACTTCTAATCCATTAACGATGAATAATAAGACTTTAGCAATAATATTTACCGCACTGGTAGGAGCTTTCCTTCTATCCAAAATGTTTGGTAGCAATAAGAGTAGAAGCTTCGAGCCTAACATTTTATCGCTCAATAGTGATGACATTACTGAGATCCTTGTACAAGCTCCTGGAGAATCTACCTCTACCCTCTCACAAACTGATGGTATGTGGATGGTAAGCAACGGCGACCAAACCTATCAAGCCAATCAAAATGTGGCAAGCTCCATGCTCAAAGAAATAAGCAAAATAGAAGCAGATAAAGTTATCAGTAGATCTGCTGAAAATGCCGTTAAATATGGAACTGATGAAGATTCAGCTACTAAGATTACCGCCAAGTCCAGGGGTAAGACGATTGGAGATATTCTCGTAGGTCGTTTTAGTTTCAACCAGCAGACCCGTCAACCTATATCTTATGTGAGACTCGCAGGTCAGGATGAGACTTATCTCATAGGAAGTTTCATGGCCTCATCATTGAATAAAGATTTTAATGGCTTGAGAGATAAGAGTTTAATTTCATTTGATCCAGCTGAAGTAGCATCACTGTCATATAGTAATCCTACAGGAGGGAGGACAGACTTTGTTTTGAACCTGGACCATAATTGGATAACTAGTACTGAGAGTGTTATTGATAGTGCCGAGATCGCCTCATATCTTAATTCTATTAGCAATAAGAGTGGTACACAGTTTATCAATGAACCCACGGTAATGGGAGGTGAACTGGAGGAAATAACCCTCACACTTCTAAATGGAGAGTCCTTAATCATACGATCTTTTAAGATGGCTGATGACCGATATAAGATTAGTTCTGATCAGTATGCAGACAATGTATTTGAAAGTACTGAAAGTGCTATTTATCAGCAGATATTTGGCAGGATAAAGGAGTTAATGGAGCAAGATTAGTTTTTGGCTCGACATCTACAATGATAGAATGTCCTTATGTCGATAGTAACTTGTGCTCCTATCATTAGTCACTCATAAATTGAGGATACTTTCTTTCATTATAAACTTAAACGATAAATGCATCCACATAAGTCGATTTATATACGACACTCGTTGTCACTAACAGGTATTTTTTATACTTTCCTCTGAGGATGCTACAAGACAAATCAAAGTTGGTTCATAGGTATATTATCGGCATCGCTATAGTCATCCTATTCAAAGTCAATCTGATCGCACAGCCATTTCCATGCGATGGCAATATCATGTTGTCTTACAATCAAGGTAACGCTCCCACTTTTCTCGTTCGAGTAGACTTTGGTCCCTTTGGTGCCGTATTTTATAGCCCAGTAGCTACCTATACTGATGGGGCCTATGATGCCCTTGGTTTTAACCCTCAAGACAATTTCATCTATGCAGTTCGTCAAGGGACCAATCAGATATATCGACTCAAGCGTAACAATACTACAGAGCTAGTTGGAGAAGTCTCTATAGTCGATAGTTTACAAGTTGGTGCTGGTGACTGTACTCCAGATGGGCGCTATATTTGTTACGACAAAGGGCTCAATCAGTTACTTATATTTAATGTTTTGAATGGGCTTGAACTCATCGATCGTGTCGATTTAGAATGGAGTGAAGATTCTCCCAATATGGGACCCTTTGAAAGTCCTATAGAGGCTCTCTCAGTAGACCCTACCAATCCTGCTATAGCATACTTCCATCAAGCCATCTCTGATGAACCTAATAGAACCAGAGGTTTTTTGCATAGCGTGACTATTGACCCAGATCATCCCGACTATGGAATCGTCAACAACGAGGCACTATTGACAGACGGTGTAGTTGGCATGGTGGGAGGCCTTACAGCTGATCGTGATGGAGGTCTATTTGGATATGGTATGGGTACACGTCAGTTTGACTTAGCGCAAGATAGATTTATAAGCATAAACAAGATCGTTGGTCAAGCCACTCCATTAGGTACTGGAGCTCCTTTTGCACGAGTAACCGATGGTTGCTCTTGTCCTTATAATATCACTTTTACCAAAATGGTTGATCCGCTCGATGTACTTTGTACTGATTCTGAGCTAACTTATAACCTCGTAGTAGACAATCGATTTTTAGATCCTATAGAAGGTGCGCTTCTCACCGACACATTACCCAAAGAGATGGTCATCACTGCTATAGAAGGAGACCTCAGAGGGGTGCTCGACCCCATGACAGGGGTAGGTACAAATGTGATCACCATATCTGACATTAATATCCCCTCAAATGGATCAATGGATATGATTGTAACAGCCAAAGTAATCGATATAGAAATCAGACTTATAAAGAGCCAAGCTTCTCTCAATAACCTCTCAGAACGTATGGGGAGCTTGATGTTTTCTGATGATCCTCTTACGCTAACTAGCTTTAGTGATTCAACTTCATTTTACGGAAGACCTCAATTACTTGAAGAGATTGCCATTGATATCAATCATCCTACTGAATGTATCAATCCTACAGATGGTTGGGTAGAACTCCAAGCTCCAGAATTAATCACTGGTGAATCCTATCAAGTTACCTTAAGAGATGAAAACTATGAAATGGATACTTGGAATGTCACCATAGATGAGAATAACTCATTTCGCTTAGATACCATCCTACCAGGAGAATATGAGTTGTTTCAGATCAAGCCGCAAACGAGCAACTGTAGCTTTGCCATGAAGGATACCACTATAGATGTTGTCGGCCCAAATGAGACTATTCAAATAGATGCTGATAGCAATGGGCCCGTATGCAAGGGGGATGCTCTGAGATTTTTTGGCACCGCTGAGCCAGCTGATGAAATAGAATGGAACGGTCCATTTGACTATTGGTCCATCGAAAATGACCCAGTAATAGGGTTCCCTACTGAAGAAAGAAGCGGCACATACTATTTCTCTGCCATCTATGGCGAATGTGAACGAGTAGACTCAGTAGAGATCTTTGTCGCACCGCAAATCAATGGTACTGTAGATGGGATATTAGAGTACTGCGCTCGAGATACGCTCCAATTGAGAGCGTCAGGAGAGGGTGAAGAGCTCGATTATCGTTGGGTTCTCCCGACACAACGACAAATCGCTGATAGTATCTTAATTATTGCTAACACGAGCACTGAAGACGATGGAACCATTTCGGCCATCATTAGCAATGGTATATGTGCTGATACTATAGACAATGAAGTTGTAATAAAAGCAGCACCAATTATCTCAATGACAGATCAGATTTTAACAGATTACTGTGATCCCATACAGTTAGATCCAACAATCGTCAATGACAACAGCGGCACTTATGATTGGCACCCTCAGGAAGGGCTCAGCTGCAGTGATTGCCCTAATCCAGATGTCTCCTTTCCCATCCAGCGGCAGTATGAGCTAACAGTAAGAAATGATAACAATTGTGCTGACAGTGCAACCGTAAATATCGGATTGATAAAAGAAAAATTGCTCTATGTACCCAATGCATTCAGTCCCAATGGAGATGGCATTAACGATAGATTTAGCTTGAGTCCTGGATGTGCTCTACAGCAGATCGAACAGATGGTCATTACTGATCGCTGGGGTACCAAGGTATTTACAGCTAAGCTCCTTGACGACTTTACTGAAGAGCGCTTTTGGAATGGAGATGTCAGAGGACAGCCAGGACAAGTGGGTACCTATAGTTGGGCATTAGAATTTAGACTTGTTGACAATTCTTTAAGTCGATCGGCAGGGACGATCAACCTAATTAGATAGGATCTTTCGTAGTTCTATATTATGTGAAGATCAATTTATCATTCAGATTGTCCTTATATAGTTGGATGTGGAGATTCCCCTCTTGTTAATGGGCTGATAGACATCATCGAACCTATACATCCTATAACGGGGCGATTTCCTTCATCATCTTTGTAAGAGGTGCTTTACATTGACGATATTTAAGTCAAGAAAGCAATATACCCGTATAGCCCATTACATTTACCCGATGACTCTCCATCAATTGATACTCTGGCAATCGAGATACGCCCTAGTGGCAATCGTATATAACATCATCAGTGCTTTACTCCAAAAGCATATAGGTGCAGGTCTTACAAGTACGGATCCTTTGATGGGCAACATAGTCATGGTGATATATTGTCTGTTTCTGGAGTCAGGCAAGAGAGGTTTTGAAGTACTGTACAGGATATTGATGCTCTTAGCAGTATTGGGCCTTGGTTATGGTGGTGTTATCACACATCTGATCAACTTGGTCTCGCAACCAGAGCTCTATCTTAACATTTGGGTAGGTATGCTCGCAGTACTAATCAACTTGATAGGATTGACGCTTAATTTATATGGCTTATTTGGGAGATATCGCTGATGAGTTCTTAGGCCTAATTACATGTTAAGAGTTAAAGGTCGATGTGATTTTATAATCGCATGACTTTGTATAATCAAATTATGATATTAAGACTCCATTATAC
>CAZJHC010000006.1:0-26896 GCA_964545645.1 uncultured Saprospiraceae bacterium | reverse complement strand
GAGACAATACATGTAAGATGTTGAGTAAGTATGTATATCGTTCGAATCCCGATAACTCTATCAGTTGCCCTAACATCGTACTTACTTGATGTTTGACCTCCGTAGAAAATGCGATACCATGATTAGACCTATTCAATAACTCAGAAATCATCCGTAACTCATCAGAACTATTGTTCAGATGATCATAGAACTCAGCTACCATATGGACCACAATCATATCATAACTGGTCTGTTGCTGATAATCAAAATTAAGATGAGGGATATCCGATCCAATGAGCACCAAGTCTCCATGATGATACTCACTCTTATGTGTACCCACATGTCTTATCCCACTTTTTGCACTGATATAAACTAACTCCAGCTCAGGATGAAAATGCCAAAAGTAGAAGTCACTCAGACGAAACTGATCCTCCACTCTAAAGGAATGACCATGGCCAAGCGTAAATTTTTCTAACTGTATCGAGTGCTTAGGCATATACAATAATGACTATATATTTCATTTATCTATCCTTAATATCAATATAGTACAAATTATAGTCAATAAGATTCAAAAAACAACACACTCTAATGCTCAACTTTGAGAAAACAACGAATAGAAAAATAGAAATTCATAAAAAGGGATGCTCACTCTATTCGAAAAGTCCCTTAAACCATACAAACTCATAAAAAAGTCACTATGCAAAAAACAATGACACCAACCATGATGCCTAATCAAGGGCATGCTGACAAACCTGGCAATCCTTCTACTGCCACTACCAGTAAAAGAAAACTCAATGATCGATCCAATGGTCAACCACTCAGAGTGCTTAGCGAAGAAGATTGGGACTTCTGGATACATAATGGGTATATCGTTATAAAACAGGCAATCTCAAGAGAACAAGCAGCAAAGACTGCAGCCTTCATCTGGGAATTTGATGAAAAAGATCCTAATGATAAAAGCACTTGGTATGCGCCTCCAAGAGCTGAGATGAAGATGAAAGAGCTAGCAGGAAGTGGCATGGTCGAGGTTTACAACCATCAATATCTCTGGGATAACCGCTCAACACAGAGAGTCTATGACGCATTCGTTGATATATGGGGTGCAGAAGATCTATGGGTCACTATCGATAGAGCCAATCTCAACTTCCCCAAAAAAGACAAAAGTGGTTTCGGCGGGTTTATCCACTGGGATTATGATCCGGAGACTAAACCTCAAAACGTACAGGGGGTATTAGCATTAGGAGATCAAACTGATCCTGACATGGGAGGGTTTCAGTGCATACCAGAGCTATTCAGAACCTATGATACCTGGAAGTTAACACAGCCTGAGGATCGAGATCGATTCAAACCGAATATCGCAGGATTCGAAAATCACCTTGAAAAAGTATCTCTCGAGGCTGGCGATCTACTCATTTTCAATAGTTCGCAACCACATGGGATCAGACCCAATCACAGCGATGAGAAGGTAAGAATAGCACAGTACATTTCTATGATGCCCGCAGAACCTGACAATACTACTATGAGGGATTGGAGGGTAAATTCATGGAAGAATCGTATTGCCCCTGAGGGCTATGCTTTCCCTGGAGATCCTCGCAATTGGGAGCAAGTCAAATACACTACAGCAGAATTATCTCCATTGGGAGAAAAACTGTTAGGCCTGAAAAATTGGTAGATTTACTAACTATCAACTTTTATATAAGTCTATGATTTCAACTATCGACTATTCGGTTATCATCCTCTATTTTATTGGAATATTTGTTTTTGCCTGGTGGATTACCAAAAAGAATCGCAAGGATCAAGAATCGACGGATTACTTTTTAGCAAGTCGAGATACTGGATGGTTTGTTATTGGGGCCTCTTTATTTGCATCCAATATCGGCGCTGAACACATCATAGGCTTGGCAGGGTCTGGTGCCCGAGGCGATATGCCAGCTGCACAGTTTGAGATATTAGCTTCGTTGGTTCTAATTCTCTTGGGGTGGCTGTTTGTACCATTCTACTTGAAGACTGGAGTATTTACCATGCCAGAATTCTTGGAGCGTAGGTATTCATCTGGAGCAAGGACTTATCTGTCGGTTGTATCTATACTGGCATATGTATTGACCAAGATTTCATTGACCATATTTGCCGGAGCACTTGTTTTTGAAGTATTGGGGATTCCATTCTGGACAGGAGCGTTAATTGTGATTTTTGCCACAGGTATCTATACCGTATTCGGCGGGCTAAAGGCTGTATTGTATACTGATATGGTGCAGCTTTTTATACTTCTCGGAGGAATGATATTGGCAACCGTATTTGCTCTTGATCAGATTGGTGGATGGTCTGGAATGACGGAGGCCTTTGATAGTTATGCCTTAGCAAATCCAGACTTTGATCATAGTGGTTTCTTTAATTTATGGCGACCCAGTTCAGATTCAGATTATCCCTGGACTGGTATGATGTTCGGTGCACCTATACTCGGGGTATGGTACTGGTGTACAGATCAGTTTATAGTTCAACGAGTCCTCAGTGCCAAGGATATCTCCAACGCACGTCGAGGCACAATCTTCGCAGGTTATCTGAAGCAACTGCCACTATTTTTATTTGTACTTCCTGGAATCTTAGCATTTGCATTAGCGTCTAAAGGCTTATTAGCCTTGGATATCGCTAACCCCGATAAAGCACTTCCCCTATTGATTAATGAGTTACTCCCTATAGGAATCAAAGGTTTAGTGCTGGCAGGATTACTCGCAGCATTAATGAGTTCTTTGAGTTCTGCCTTTAACTCATGTTCTACTCTTTTTACGATAGATTTCTATAAACGAGCCAAACCAAGTGCTTCTGAACGAGAGCTGGTATGGATAGGTCAATTGGCAACCATCATATTAGTGATCATTTCTCTGATCTACATACCTCTCATGAAAACGCTAACCCAGTCAGGAGGCATTATACAATACCTACAGAGTGTACAAGCGTACATCTCACCACCTATTGCCGCAGCATTCCTATTGGGCCTATTTATGAAGAGGCTCAATGCTCGTGGTGCAATAGTTAGTCTCTGGTCAGGATTCGTTCTTGGTGCAGTAAGGTTGATCTTTGAATTCTTGGTAGAAAACGATCAAATCGCAACAGGTGACAACTTGTTAGTTGACCTCATTGTAGGCCCGAATTTCTTGCACTTTGCGATATACCTCTTCGTCATCTGTACCATTATTTTAGTGCTCGTAAGTATGACGGCCCCACAACACAGTGACGAAAAATTAAAGGGGGTGACCTTTGATAAAACTGCAGAAGACTTTTTTGAAATCAAGAAGATTGATGTAAACACGACTATAGGATTAATTGCTTTGGTATTATTCATTTGGTACTTATTTAGTCCATTGGGCATAGGATAGTTATTAATAATATGGATTTTCAATTAACTGGCAAAAAAGCACTTGTCACAGGTTCAACAGCCGGAATAGGATTGGCGATTGCCCAAACCTTGGCAGGTGAAGGCGCTCATGTGGTTATCAACGGTAGAACTCAACAGCGCATAGATGAGGCCACTAAGCAGATTCTCTCGGTACAACCTGAGGCAACTTTATCAGGGGCTATCGCAGACTTTGGAAAATTAGAAGAGATCAACGATCTCATAGCGTCAGTCTCTCATGTTGATATCCTGGTCAATAACGTCGGCATATTCGCACCTGTAGCATTCACTGATATTACTGATGAGGATTGGAATCATATGATGGACGTCAATCTCATGAGTGGGGTTAGATTGTCTCGAGCATATATACCAACAATGCTCCAAAATAATTGGGGAAGGATCATATTCATCAGTAGTGAGTCCGGAGTACAGATTCCTGACGAGATGATTCATTACGGAGTCTCAAAGACAGCCCAAATTGCCTTAGCCAATGGGTTAGCGAAGCTGACTAAAGCAACTGGAGTGACCGTGAATAGTGTGCTGCCCGGCTCTACGATGTCTGAGGGAGCTTCCAATTTTTTAGAAAATTTAGCACAACAAGAGGGCAAGACCAAAGCACAAGTAGAAGAAGACTTCTTTAAGAATAACCGCCCAAACTGTCTGCTACAGCGCTTTGCCACCACTCAGGAAGTGGCCAATATGGTTACTTACCTCTGCAGTCCATTAGCTTCGGCAACTAATGGCTCTACCCTTAGAGTTGACGGAGGAACGGTACCAACGATACTATAGCCACGTATAAACCAGCCTAAGCGACTGAGGTGCCCTCTTGTATTGCTGTCAAGATGGGGCAAAATGTCATTCTTATCTTATGATTATATCAGCTCAACTCTAATCTATTGAACTAACTTGTTTTTTAGCACCAGAAGGTCAGCAGCTTCGTCTTTGGTATCTAACTTGGGATTAATATGATATGAGACTAGAGCAATATCTTGATCTCCATCAAGGTCTATATCTCCTTTGGTCATCACCATCCAATTGCCGAGACTACTTTGTGTGATCTCAGATGGATCAAATGTGACTGTATCATCTGAAGAAGTGTTTTTTAGCACAACTATTGAACTCTCATTAGGGGATGAGAAGAATGAAGAAACTATAAGATCGACTTTCCTATCCTCATTTATATTGATGGCTCTAACTTGAGAAGCGCCATACATAGGATAGAAAAAAGCTTCTTCAAATCCGCCATGCTTATTATTAAGAAATACACGTATACCGTGATACGCCTTTAGAATATTAGAGAAATCAGCATTGTCTCCATTAGCAACGATAAGATCCACATACCCATCCAAGTTCACATCTGCTGTATCTAAATCACTACTTCCGAACTCTGGTGGGAATGATATCATTCTGCGGATTTCTGCAGTCTCTTGGCTGATTTTGTATATCCCTTCTTGTGCTTGGCTCACTATAGTGATCCATTCTTGTGTTCCATCATTGTCTATATCTAGTCCAAAGGTCTTGTAGGAACCTGGTAATCCTAAAAGCTTTGTTTTATCATTTGTTTCACGGGCGTATTGCATCAATTGACCCGTGTTATTGCCAAATTCTGAAATAATCCATGAGTTCTTATTTTGCAGAGCAAATACAGGTCTCTGCAGTGCATCATAGACTACTCTATGTGCTGATAAATCAGAATCATATAACCTTAAAGAACCCAAGGAGTTATCATGTGGATCCAATATTCCTGCACTTAACACCCATAGATTATCACTCGAATCTTGAATTATTTGGGAGACGTCACCCGGACTAACAATAGAGTCCAGGATCATACCATCAAGTTTTAATGATTTAATTGATTCATCACAAGAAATCCAAACTTCGCCTTTTGAGCCTATGGTAATCGCCGATGAATTAGGGGAATTACATATTTTATCATAGACCGTTACGTCAAAGAAATCTTGAGGATCCAAACTGATTCTTTCTCTCTCCAATATTTCATTGGGAGCATTAGACTTGTAATAGTCAAGTAAGGTTGTCCATAATTCATCTGTCATCGGAGTGTTACCCTTTTTATAATAGAAGCTCTTATTAGAATATTGGTAAGTGGATCTTTCATTCCATTTGAAATAATCTGACATTGCCGGAAAAATATTCTCTTCCCATATTTCTGACGTCAAATGTTGTGGTTCTGGGGTCATGTGACAAGAGCCACAATAGTGTGTTGCCAGTTTTTCTTCCTTGGTTGCTTCACTAGTACATGACAGCATTAAGAAGTACTGAATAACTATTATTAAGAAGATTAGTAGAATTAATCTGTTACGCTTAGTCACAATCTCAATATACTCCTAGATAGATAATTATATGATTTGAATTAATACTGTCTTTATTTCTCAAACTCAACAAGCTGAAGGAAATTTGAGTTCTTAGCCGCCAGTATATGTTGTTTCCCTGACACAATGATTTTAGCAAGATCTTTTACATCACCCGGCATATGAAGACCGCTGGCATAGCCTCGCATGGGTTCAAATTCACCTCGTCCGTCACCTAGTAATAAGAGACCATTACTCGCATCATTTCTCGGCGTTTCCACTTCTGAAGCATATAGGTTGCCGGCTATTATCGCATCGAGATTTCCATCGCCATTGTAGTCATCAACCATTATATCATTGACACATGATAACTGGGCCAAATTAGGGAGCTTGTGGGTTTTGAATCCTTCCTCTGTATTTTCTATATATATACTCGAGAATGATTTTACTTGATAGTGTAGTGACTCTTCCAGTTCACTTTTGGTATAGACATCTTCTAATGTTGCCAAAGAGAAAGATTCATAGTCTTTATATTTAGCTTTAATAGCTGGTATCTGTTGAGAAGAACATTCTCGCCCTCTCAGAGGGTATTTTTCGCCTTCGTTGTAATAACTAAGAACGATGTCTTTCTTTTGGTTACCATCAAAATCTTTGAAATAAATATCAAAGGTTTCAGTATCATTAGCTTTGTATTTATAGTTTAAGCCAAGGTTTCCAATAATGTAATCCATATCATTATCATCATCAAAATCCCCTTGAGCGATGCTAAACCACCAACCTCGTGTATCTCCTAATCCAACCTTGGCAGAGATATCTTCAAATACACCTCGATTGTTTTGCAGCACATGGATTCCCATCCATTCTCCTACGACTATAAGATCAGACCATCCATCTTGATTATAGTCTGTCCAGATTCCATCCGTTACCATTCCGATAGCTGAGAGGGATGGAGCCACCTCTGCTGTTACATTCTTGAATAATATCTCTTCTGAACTACTTTGATTTTCCAAAATATAGCTATTGGCAGGAGATGGATAGTTGCCTGGGATTAACCTGCCTCCTACAAATAGGTCTAAGTCACCATCTCGATCATAATCATGACTACTAACCCGTGAGCCACTGGTGAGCATGGTTGGTAAGCCATTTTGGGATTTTTCAAAATTACCACCACCTACATTGATGTATAACCTGTCTTGGAGAAACTTTGAATCAGGACCATACTCATTTCCACCACTTACGACATATATGTCGTTATCTCCATCTTGATCTACGTCAAAAATATGTATGCCAAGATCTTCTGCTAAGTGGTCTGCTTCTAAGGCTGGATGAGATGATTTTATAAATTGCCCTTCCTTTTGTATGTAAACCGTTGTTGCTTTCTCTGCAGAGCCTCCTACTATTAGGTCATCGACTTGATCTCCATCCAAATCTCCCACAGCAATGTTGGGTCCAAACATCGACGTTTGATGAGGAAGCAATACCTCATTATCAAAGTCATTAAAATAATTCTCTTCATGCAGATGTTGGAGTGGGGACTCAGTCAGTGGGACAGTAGCAAATAGCCTACTGGGGCTCTCATCATCATTACCCGCTAAAGGAATAGCATCAGTATAGTTCACATATAACAAAGTGTCGATCTCTGGATTGATTATAGTTTGTCTACGTTGGTCTGGCCAAGTGAGGCTTATAGAATCAATATATGTATTGTCACCTATGCCAAAATGAAGAAGAGGAGCTACCGAAGATTGAAAACCCCGGGTCATAGTTAATTCTTGATACTGCACTTGATCTCCACTATAGAGACTTGCTTTCATGCCCACACCAAAAGGATTAGTCTCAGATCCTTTCATTCTAATCGTTATATAGTGCGTGTTAGCACTCATCTTGTTTTCAAAGACTGAGGCGACATCATCAATGTTGTTGGTAATAATGTCCATATCACCGTCATTATCGAGATCTGCGTAGACGGAACCATTTGCAAAGCTTGGATCTTCTAAGCCCCATGATGTATTCATTTTCTCAAAAGAGAGATCCCCTTTATTGCGAAAAGCAAAATTGTCAATTTTTTCGGATGGCATTTCGAGTGTCTTCTGTAACATACTGTCTTTCGGAACACCCGTTTTATCTATTTTTTTAAAAAAGTCTCGATTATTTATTTCTCTTCTTGTCCCGTTAGATATAAAAATATCTTTCAAGCCATCATTATCCAAGTCGACAAATAATGGACCCCAACTCCAATCTGTAGAAGAAACACCAGCGATTCTCGAGATATTGCTAAAATCTGGCAGACCTCCATTCATGTTGCCATTATTTAGTTGCAAACTATTTTGCATATACTGATAATGAAAACCTGAATTAACTGTAGACCAAAATAACTCTGGATTCATACTAGCCATATTAGCCTTAGATCTTCTATTGATTTGTGCCGTCATATCAACCTGGAGAATATCCAGTAGCTGATCATTATTAAAATCAGCTATATCTACACCCATGCCATAAAACGAGACATTCTTAGTTGTTTGTCTAACTCTATCAGTAAAGGTTCCATCCTGATTATTGATATACAAATAGTCCGGTGTACTAAAATCATTAGAAATGTATATATCCGGCCACCCATCATTGTTAATATCTCCAACAGTTGCACTTAGTGAAAGTCCAAAGTTTCTAATTCCAGATTCTTCTGTTACTTCTGCAAATGAATCACCATCATTTCTATAAAGTCGATCTGTTTCGAAGGGTTTAGGAAATCTTTGTTTGAGCGCATAATACTGGTTAGGTGCATTAAACGACGTAGGAGGATAGTTAGCCACATATAGATCCAAATCACCATCCAGATCATAATCTAAAAATGTTGCTTGGACGCTGTTACTGGGATCTGCTATCCCATACATCTCCGCTTGTTCTGTAAATGAATTATCTCCATTATTTACAAAAAGTTGGTTTTCTTTGGGTCCAAACCGTCCGCCTACAGAGCAATAGATATCCAAGAAACCATCTCCATTGATGTCAGTCATGGTAGTCCCTGTATACCACCTCGAATCTCCCGACACACCTGCCACATCGCTTATATCTTCAAACTGCAAATTGCCTTTATTCAGATATAATTTGTTAGGCACCATATTGCCTGTGAAAAAGAGGTCATCTAGGCCATCATTATTGATATCCCCTACTGATACACCTCCACCCATATAGATATAGGAATAGGTGAAATAGTTGAGTGAGTCGTTCTCCGAAAGATTATTAGCAAACGAAATTCCTGTCTGACTGCTGGACAATTTATGAAAGCCAGTTTGATTCTGAACCTCTTGATCATCACAAGCGACTAAGAAACACAAAACCATAATGAGACAAAGAAATAGCTGAATCTGTTTGCTCATATCACAATAAATAATTTACTAAAACGAAGTATAGGGCATTTTTTCAAATGCCCTATACTATAAAACTTAATATTTAAAATAAATACTATCTCTCTATTAGTACCCTGGATTTTGTTGTAGTACTCCTCCACTCAAGTCAATGGAACCAATTGGTATAGGTAGCATATCATACGTACTCGTATAAGGTCTCGCCTTAGTACCGAAGTTAGTTATGGTACGAGATTCGTTCTCTACATACTCTGTAAGAGTTGCAACCGTAGTTCCCCATCTTCTAAGGTCAAACATACGGTGACCTTCCATCCCCAGTTCTACTCTACGCTCAAATCTCACTGCCTCTCTAGCCATATCTTGACTAGTGAACGTTGCGTATGGCTCTATTACATAGTTTGCTGCATCTCCACCACCTGGTGCTTGAACATAAGACATATTCTTAGCTCTATTTCGAACTTGATTAACATAGTTCAATGCTAAATCTGTATTACCAGTTTCAACAGCAGCTTCTGCAGCCATTAAAAGGACATCAGCATATCGCATAATATTATAGTCCAAACCAGAGTGAATCTGTCCCCAGCCACCATTACCTTTCAATTCTCCTTCTTCATCACTCCAAAATGATGTTTTCTTAGCTAGAAAAGGTCCTGAAATATCACTAAATCCTGCTCTAACCCATGCCTTACCAACATTAAGTCCCCATCCGTTAAAATCAATATCTCTACGACCTACTGTATAGTCGATTCTTGGATCTAAATTGCCAGTATGATTAGTGAAAGGCTGGTCTGATTCTATACCGTAATCATTTGCAATATCACTATCATTATATGCATCAAACAATGGATGACCATTAGCATCTGTCTTAAAAGCATTAGCCAGATCAACTGAAGGTTGGAAGAATCCACAACATGAACCATACGGTCCACCCCCTGGATGACTCAGTAGACTACCTATGTTACCATTGGGAGAACCACCGCCTTCGATTGTGTGCTGAGCAGAAAAGAGTACTTCTGAACTTAACTCGCCTGAACCTCTAAAGTTCTCTGAGTATTCTTCATTTAGAGCAAACTCTCCACTGTTGATTACCGTATTGAATAAAGCCAAAGCTTCAGCCCATTCTCCTTGATAGAGGTGTGCTTTGCCTAACATCGCTCGTGCAACTCCGCTCGTAGGTCTACCAGAACCTCCTTGGTCAACAGGTAGATTATCAATAGCAAACTGAAGATCGCTTTCTACTTGATCCCATGCAGGGCCATTATTAGGTTGATTATATTCAATAGATTCAAAATTCTCAACAGAGATTATTGACACATTTCCATAGAGCTTGGTTAGCTCAAAATACCAAAACCCTCTTAAGAAAAACGCTTCTGCAGCTTTAGCAGAAACATCTTGGTCTGTGATTTGATTTGCTAAAGCAATCACGGCATTCGCTCTATTCAACCCTGAGTACATACTTTGAAACTTACCTCGAACATAAGAGTTAGATGGCAGGATAGTATATGTCTCCAAGTCAAACAATTCTTGCTGATCACCGTCAGTACTTCCTTTGTGGGCATCGTCTGATAGACAATCCATCCACCAGTTATCTATACCTGTAGAGAACTGTTGCGCAGAACCTCCAAACCTTGTACCGTTCAAAGATGAATAAGCGCCCGTTAGAAGAAGATCTAATCCCTCGGCATTGGCCAACGCATCAGAACTTAATGCTCCAGTTGCAGGAACTACTTGAAAATCGTCACTACAGGCAAAGAGTGCGACTACAATTACGAAACAACATAATATTAAATTTTTCATTTGATTATAGTATTTACGTTAATACCGAAAACTATAACTCTCATAATTGAAAAACTGTCAATTACAAAACAAGTCGGTACTAAATTTTTCATTTGATTATAATTTTATATTAACACCGAACAACAAAACTCTTGAAATAGGGAAATTGTTTTGATCCAATCCTATTGTTAAAACACTATTACCATTGTTGTTAGAACCACTATCTGAGATTTCAGGATCAAGGCCTGTATAATCGGTGATCGTAAATAAGTTTGAAGCTGTGACATAAATACGTGCCTCAGGAACACCTATCTTATCTGTTAAAGATGAAGGAAGTGTATATCCAATCTGAAGGTTCTTTAATCTTAAGAATGACCCATCCTCTAAAAAGAATGAATTAGGTGCAATTTCACTATTACGGACACTAGAACTTAATGCCGGTTGGCTACCATCAGGATTGGTCGTCGCATTGAATGCATCCAACACTCTGGTACTTCTGTTTCCATTAAAGAATGTTGGGAAATCAGTAAATACTCTATCCGCATTATAAATTTCGTTTCCTGAAACACCAGCAAAGAAGGCTGAGATATCAAATCCTTTGTATGCAGCATTTAAGTTAAAACCATATACGAAGTCAGGATGTGGAGAACCTATAAATGTTCGATCATCATCGTTAATGATACCATCATTATTCTGGTCTACATATCTCAATCTACCGATACCCTCTGCGTCATTTGCAAATCCTTGATCAGGTCCAGCAGCTACTTCTGCAGCAGTTCTATATATGCCATCTACTTCTCTTCCAAAGAATGCCGCTAAAGGCTGGCCAACAGTAGTACGGTTTGCCGAACTACCTGCAAATGGTACACCAGCTCCTACTTGAAACGCACTTACTAAATCAGTGACTTCATTATTATACGTAGATAGTGTTGCATCTATGCCATAAGTAAACCCACTATTCGTAGCTTTTGCATAGGACAAGCTAAAATCAAAACCTTTGTTAGTTATAGAACCTAAGTTAACGAAAGGCGCTTGAGCATCTATCGACAAGTCATTAATTAATGACAAATCTTGACCTATTAAGTCCTTCGTCTTGATTACAAAGTATTCTGCAGAGAACGTTAAATCATTATTCAGTAGCCCTAATTCGAAGCCTACATTACTAGTTTCACTTGTTTCCCAAGTAATATTTGGATTTCCAACTTGGCGAAGTATAGCACCTGTAGCTACCGACCCTCCGAATGGATAGTTAGCAGTACCAATGTCCAAACCTGAGATTGTGATTCCAGGGTTATTGGCATTACCTGTATCTTGGTTACCTAATTGTCCCCAAGAACCTTTTACTTTTAAGTAGTTGATCGCACCACCTGTATTAAAAAAGTCTTCGTTGCTTACAACCCACCCAGCACTTACAGATGGAAAGAGGTTACCTGTATTCTCTGGTAAGAAGTTAGAAGATCGATCATTTCTCAGCGTTGCTGTTAAGAAATACTTGTCGTCGTAAGAATAGTTAAACGACCCAAAGTATGAAGATATCGTACTCTCATTGTCAAATGCGAATGTTACCTGCGGAGCACTAGAACCAGTCGTCAAAGTATAGAAATCTGGAGTTTCAAATAAGAAATCTTCTACTCTAATCTGAGAACCTTTTCCAGCATTTTCTAATGCTTCATATCCAACTAAGACATTGAATGAATGCTTATCCACATCCTTGATATAGTTCAAAGTGTTGGTAAAGACCCAGTTATAAAAGTTAAGATTTTGCTCTGTCAATGCATTCACAGTTCTTGCTTCAGAATGCTCAGGATTCAATGCTAAGAAATTTCTGTCATTGATACCGTTAAAATCACCACCGAGAGAAGTTTTAAACGTAAGTCCTTCTGCTATTTTGATGTTCGCATAGATATCACCAATTATTCTAGTTTGCTTAAAGAAATTGTCCCCAGCTCTTTCGAGATCTGCCACTGGATTAGTTGAGTTTCCAAGTCCTGCTGATGCAGCATAAGAGCCTCCGAAACCACCTGCACCGTCTCTAACCGGAATCAATGGGCTCGTTCTAAGTGCCGTTTGTACTGCATTGTTGAATAGTGAATTGCTAAAAGAAAGATTTATGTGCTCTCCTACTGTTATTCTGTCATTGACCTTGAACTCAGAGTTTATCCTTGCTAATCCTCTTTCAAATCCTGTTGATTCTTGAATACCATCTCTGTTTAAGAATCCTAAAGAGAAAGAATATCTAGAATTCGCATCTCCATTAGAAACTGAGAAATCTACATTTTGAGTAGGTGCAGATCTGAATATTTCATCTAACCAGTCTGTACCAGCTTGATTTGCAGGCACATCAAATGGTGCTCCAACAATGTTAGTTGGTATCACTGGTGTTGAACCATTACCATACTGAGGGTGATCAGTGGCCACACCATCGTTGCTAAGACTCTCGAATATCATTGCTCCATGCTGCTGACTATTAAGCAATTCTGGCTGATTCAAAGCACTTGCAGTTCCTGCATAAGCATTGAGCGATACTCTGGGTTTGTTCTGATTGAACTTACCACTTTTAGTCGTTATGATGATTACACCATTAGAAGCTCGAGAGCCATAGATAGCTGCTGCACCATCTTTTAACACGTTCATCTGCTCAATGTCAGCTGGACTAATTGTGTTAAGTATTGAACCATCCGTTGTTTGTACACCATCTATGATGTAAAGAGGATCGTTATTACCGGTAGTCCCAAAACCTCTAATTCTTACTACAGGCGCAGCTCCTGGGTTACCATTGTTTACAATAGATACACCCGAAACTCTTCCTTGTAGTGCCTCCGCAGCGTTGACTAATGGAGCTTTGTTGGCTTCTGTCATGTCTACAGACGCTACAGCACCAGTAATGTCTCCACGAGTCCGAATTTGGTATCCTGTTACTACAATTTCATCCAAAATCGCAGCGTCTGGAACCATTGACAAATTGATCGTTGATTGATCTCCAATCGCAATAGTCTTTGCAGCATAACCTACAAATGAAAAAGTAAGTGATGATCCTTCTGGAACTCTCACTGTAAAATTACCATCAAGATCAGTAATAGTACCATTAGTAGTACCTGTCTCAATAATACTAACTCCAGGCAAGCCTAATCCATCCTCATCAGTTACTACACCTGAAACGGTGCGCTGTGAGAATAAAAAGGTAGCCGAGAGTACAAGTAACATCGTAAATAGATGTTTAGAAAATCGCATCAGATGCAACCTCATAGTAGAATAGTCTCCCATACTTAAAATTTTAATTTTTAGAATTTTTTCATGCTGACCTATATCATCCTGATAAAGGTACAGATTCGCTTTTTTCACTGATTTACTCAAATTCGCACATAGCACAGTCAGTAAATCATGAGCAATTTAAACCTGTAAAAATTAAAGAAAGAAAAATTAACTTCTATTCCATCAATGAAATTATACTACAAGCCTACTTCAGCGCAATCGTTTACGAAAAGCAGTAACCTTTGGAGTAAATAGGTCTCTCAAGAGTCTAAAACATTAAAAATAGATTTAGCACATCCCTTTAATGTAACTGCCTTATTGAAACACTCTGATGTAATCTATTTCCATCTCCTGCGGAAAATGGGTTGTATTATCAGGATTTCCTGGCCAATTACCTCCAACGGCAACATTAAAAATCAAAAAGAACTTTTGATTGAATCGATATTCCTCTCCCTGCATTTGTGCAGGAGTTATTGAAAAGAACTTATGCTCATCTACGTACCAATCTATCTTGTTAGCTACCCACACTAAGCTAAAGACATGAAACCTATCTGAATAGTCTTCTTCAAGAGTATATGCCGATCCTTGAAAAGTGCTATAGCCTCTACCCGATGGTCCCCAATGGGCAGTCCCGTGTACTGACTGTGGCTCATTGCCAACATTTTCCATAATATCTACCTCCCCACAAGCGGGCCAACCAACATCATCAATATTATGTCCTAACATCCATATAGCAGGCCATACTCCTTGGCCTTTGGTAATCTTAGCCCTAATATCAATTCTACCATACTTGAATTCTCTTTTATCCTTGGTGGTGATCCTGGCGGAGCTATAACTGTTTTGATTAGTTGCCAGCGCTTTGATGATCAACGAGCCATCTTTTATATAAACATTAGAAGGGTTATCTGTATAGGTCTGCAATTCATTGTTGCCCCAACCACAAAGATTAGGACAGCCATCTCCAATGTCAAAATTATAGCTCCTCTGATCAATAGCAGCCATAGAAAACTCGTCTTGCCATGCTATATCATAACCATAATGCATCTCAGAGGTGATGTACCCATCTTCACTATAAGTGGATTCATCATTATCAATAATCACTCCAGTAGCTTCTACGATCCCCAACTCGACTCCTGACGCACTCAGAATGCGCACTTGCAGCTCCTCCTCTACTTCCTTAATCTGATCATCTATGATTAGAACTGTGATCTCTGTACTGGTCTCATGAGCTTGTATGCTGCCTGTATTGCTAGATATGGTAAAATCAACATTGGGTTCTGCCGTCAGGCCTTCTACATGATAACTAAACTCAACTGTTGTCGTTATAGATTGATCCATCGTCACTCTAAATCTCATGATAGCACCATCTGATTCTACAGCTTGAGAATCTCCGATATTGAGCACAGGAGCGATGTCAATGATCTCCAGTTTAGGCTCAGAATCACCACCAAATGCAAATAATAAAAAGCTAAGCAGCAGAATAAATCTTGGCATGACCTATTAATTTGATCTCAAAATAAGCAGTATTAAGAAGACTATTGAGATCGACTTATTTGAAACTATAAATCAAAATCTCCTTGTTGGTTACCAACAATAAGTCATGTTCATTTATAGGGATGAGTTTTTTAACTACAGTACCAATAGGGGTATTGATAAAATCATGTTCCATATCGATAAGATGACCATCCTTAAAATTAAATGTGACAGTGCCAGCCCCGTGAGTATTAGCCTGTCCTAACTCATGACTATAGGCTAAGGAGTTGGAGCCATAAATCAATTTCTGTTGTTCTTCTATCCATAGCATATCATTAATACAAGACAACTGAACCTCTCGTGGTAGGGGATACATCTTATATCCGTCCTTTGAAGATAGTAGTAACAGAGACTCTAATGTGTTGACCCATTTAGTATCAATTTGACTTTTGTCAATCTGAGGAAACAACTCTTCCAAAAGAGTCACTTGAGAAAAACTCAAAAATGAAGTATGAGTCCTCTTGAGTGTCGGCAGTTGAGATTGCAATAGCGCTTTGTCAGCAAATGGAATAGAAGACCCTAGGTGATTATTAAATATGATTGGCTCAGCGGTTCCATTACTATCAAAATCTCCAACATACATAGTCAGATCTTCTTCACCTGTCTGCCAAGTTGTATTTAGACCAATGTTGCCTAGGAAAATATCTAATAATCCATCACCATTGATATCGGCAAGTTCTATAGCTTGAAACATACCTTTAAGGTGATCTATTCCAAACTGTGCACCCACATCCTTAAAACTTCCATCGGCATTCAATCTCAAAATAGACGGAGCCATCCATTCGCCTACAATGATCAACTCCTTGATATCATCAGCATCTAAGTCTGCCCATCGACTGTCCGTGATCAAGCCTGATTTAATTTTTTGAGCGATCTCTACCCTGCGACCCTCAGAATTGTGCAAAATGAAACTTATTGGGCTAAGACCATAAGAGCCAGGTACATTCCTACTACCGACGAATAAATCAACAAATCCATCTTGATCATAATCTGACTTAGCTACACTAGCCCCATTCATCTGTGGTAAGGAGATTGGGACTTTGATAAGCTCCCCCTCTTTGCTGCTGAAGTATAATCTATCTTTTAATAGAGGGTCTAATTGGGCATACTCATTTCCTCCTGACTGAACATATAGATCTTGGTAACCGTCATTGTTATAATCTAAGGTTAGCGCATTAACGTCCTCAAAGGGCTCATCATCTTCATATTCTTTTAATAGTTGAACCTGTCCAGATTGGTCAGGTATGCTATATAATCGAGGGGGTGAACCATGAGCCCCTCCGACATATAGCATCGTGGAGTCTCCTACCTTAATCGTAGATACAGCTGGGCCTTCTTGGGATAGTCGCATAGGAGCCAGTGGTGCATAATTAAGATCATCGTAGTCATTTTGAGTATAGGTTATACCTGTATGTACTAATGTATCATGCGTCAATTGGTCATACATACTTCTATCATACGGATCAAAATCGTTAGAACTGATCGTGACGAGCTGGTTTAATGGGATGTCATAATAGGCAGACCTCAAGTTACTCGGAGTAGTGACTATAACGGAATCAATGTTGTCACGGTAAGCTCCTAATCCAAAGGACATTCGATGTGTGCTAGACGACTGAAATCCTCGAGTTGTAACATACTCTTTGGTCTGCTTGCCCCCATTATAGTAGATTGTGATCCTACTGTTTTTTATAGGGAGGTCGAATGCTATATAACTTTGATTTGTCGTATTGTTTTGAAGAAGACTAATAGGCCCATTTATCGTGTTAGCGATAATGTCAAGATCCCCGTCATTGTCCAAGTCTGCATATGATGCTCCATTAGAATAATTTGGAGCTCCTGTTAGCGATGATTGTATCGAGGAGAATCCAGAGTTTTGATTTTGAGTAAACAGTACATTTGGTATCTTAAGTGTAGGCATCTGATTGATCAATCGAGTATTGAACGATGCATCGCTCTCAGAATCTTGCTGTCTGTTGGATGGAGTATTGATATAATTGATATAGTCTAGATCATTGGGCCTATTGACTATACCATTAGAAATAAATATATCTGTGAGCTCATCATTGTTAAAATCTTGTAGCAATACAGACCAACTCCAATCTGTGGCAAATACGGAGGACATCACAGCCTCTTCTGTAAAATACCCTAATGCTGGTCTCATAATGTGCATGTTATTGCGGGCATATTGCGTCAAAAACCCATATGACTCCTTGATATCAGCAACCTGCTTAGTATCGTTTCCTCCTGATCTTAATTTTATCTCCGAATCATATGGCATCATGTCCGTGGTGAATATATCAGTATGTCCGTCTCCATTAATATCTGCTGCGTCAACTCCCATAGTATATTGAGAGGTATGTGTCAAAGACTCTGATATAGACTCTGTGAATGTCTTGTCACCATTATTCAAATAGAGGTAATCATTTTCATGAAAATCATTACCTACATAAATGTCCGTATGCCCATCTCCATTGAGATCGGCCGTTACCACACCCAGTCCATATCCTAAAGAACTGCTATAAATACCGGACTCATCGCTAACATCAATAAACGAGGATTCCTTTTCATTCATCCTGTTTTCGTACAATCTATCTCCCGAGAGTTGACTTTTCGCTTGGCGGAGTTGTATGTTGCCATAACTACGTGTGCTATGTACCGAATGATTCAAGAGATATACATCGAGATCTCCATCAGCGTCATAATCAAAAAACGAGGCCTGTGTACTATAACCAGAAAAGTCAAGACCATAGTCAATAGAAGCCTCTTTGAAGGTGCCATCTTGCTGATTGATATATAATAGATTATGGGTAGGTATAAGGCTTACAGGAGCGACCTTGCAGATATAGATATCTAACCATCCATCACCATTTATGTCGTCCATAGTTACCCCACTAGACCAGTTAGTAATCATGAGCAAGCCAGACTCTTCTGTTATATCCTGGAACTGTAGATTACCAAGGTTGCGATATAATCTATCTGGCAACTGGTTGGCAGATAGCAAAACATCCTCCAACCCATCATTGTCGACATCACCTATAGCGACTCCCCCTCCATTGTTAAAGTATAAATACTCAAGGATATTGATCTCATCTGTATAGGTCAAGTCATTGCGAAAATCTATCTGATGATGCGCAGAACTAAGTTCTTGAAAGACAGATATATTGGCATGATCTATATGATCGCATTGATATATACATAAGATTAAACAGAACAGACCAAGGATCCTCATCAATATTAATATTTGAATGAGAGTAAGGCATCATCATTGCGAGCTACGATAACACTATCGCCTGAGATCAATATATCTCTCACTTGTCCAGGTATCAACAAGCCCGATTGTGCCGGTGGCACATACCGCCATATATTATTATCAATATTTTCAAGGTATACACCTTTGCTGGCATCATAAATGCCTGACTCAGGCAAGGACCCAAACTGATTACCTCCCATTATAATGTCAGTATCACCGTCTTTATCAAAATCTCCAGACTCTATAGCATATATAGGTGTAAACTGGACTTCCTTGGGGAGATCGAGATTACTGAATTTAAAATCTCCTTGATTCAATAAGGCTTTGGTAGACAAATCAGTGGCAATAGAAATGGATACATCTGACATCTCGTCAGCGGTAAATATAACATCCATCGGAGCATCTTGATACGCCTTAAAATCAGGGAATCTCTTTTTCAAATATTTCAATTGATCTATTAGATTGTGTCTTAAGGCATATGGGTGATCTAATCCATCCTTGCCTACATATGTGAGGATACCCTCAGCAAAACCATTTTGATCAAAATCGTTAAAATATAGTTTAATGGGCTCATCCTGAGTTGCTTTGAATCTACTGTTCAGACCATGATTGCCAAGGAGGATATCCTTATAACCATCTTGATCAAGATCGACTACATGTATGGTATGATACCAACCATAGAGCTTGTCTTTGCTATCATAATCTATAGACTCAAAATGATCCTCCTTCCATTGAAATATGGACAAGGTCATAAACTCACCCACAACTAATAGTTCTTCTGCACCGTCGCCATTTACATCGGCAAAAGCGGCATCAGTGATCATGCCAATCCCTTGTAAGTCAATGGCCAATCCTTCTGTCTTATCCTCAAAGACACCAGTGCCGTCATTTTGTAATATATATCCGCTACAAGGCGCACCATATTGTCCTATTTTAACTCTTTCTCCTAGGAACAAATCTATATCCCCATCTTGATCAAAATCACTTCCTACTACTACCGATGTGCTAATATTAGCGGTATTGTTAGGAATTCTTTGTGGAGATAGTTCAAAATCACCCTCGCCATTGCCAAACCATAGTTGATCATACAACACAGGCGAAAATGGACTTACATCCACACCTCCACTAGCTAAATATATATCCTGATATGTATCTCCATTAGCATCAAAAATTAAGACATCAGTATGTTCTTGATCTCTAAAGTCTGACTTATTGCTTATGGCCTTGGGCCGATAATCCTCTGTTGATAAAAACACGGCTGACAGTGAGCCCTTGGCCGCCGCAATGACATAGTCCGCCTGACCATCGCCATCCAGTTCTCCTGAGGCTATACGAGGTGATCGATTACTCATCATATGATAGATGAGCCTTTCTCTATTAAAATCACTAAAATCATTCTCTTGATGATCAAAGTTGATAAAATCTTCTGTCGTAAACAGATGATTGTCATCAGCAGACTGCTGATTAACTGATTCTGTTGTGGTATTTTCTTTATGAATTATAATATCACTATTGACACTATGATTTTCCAAATAGGTCTGTGACATATCCGGCCATACTACTTCAATATCTACATGATCCACCACTCCCAGTCCGATGTTAATGCGAGGATCTACACTTGATTGAAATCCTCTTGCTGGCTGGACTTGCAGGGTGATCATTATACTATCACCACTATAGACCTTAATAGTAGCTCCTACGGCGTTGATATTTTTTCCTTGTTGCTGGAGTTTGAGAGATATGTAATTATTCTTTTGATTGGCAAGGTTCTTATATATGATCGGAGGCATATTGACATTGTTAATGACGAGGTCTAAATCTCCGTCATTATCTAAATCTCCATAGGCAGAGCCATTGGAAAAACTAGGAATGTCCATGGAAGCCGAACGAATTCTATCAAACGCTAACTGACCCTTGTTTAAATAAAAATGGTTAGCAATCGGATTGGAAGGTATGATATCGATAAGCTCCTTATAATTGACCCCTTGGTCACTGATGATAGACTTGATGACTTGTTCATTGGCGATGTATTGGAGGTAATCCTGATTAGTTAGGTCTTGATAAATCCCATTGGCGACAAATAGATCTTTCAAACCATCATTGTCCATATCAAAAAACAATGCCCCCCAACTCCAATCACTTGCTTCTACTCCTGCAAATCTACCCAACTCACTGAAGGTCCCATCCCCATTGTTATACTGTAGTGTATTGCGAGTAAACTGATGGTGATAACCATTCTTTAGGTTGTACTGATATTTGTTCCAATCTTCGAAGGTAGTGACCGACTTGAGCCTTTGAGGATCCGAAGGAAGCATCTCCGTCACAAAAATATCTGAATACCCATCATTATCGACATCTGCCATATCCGCTCCCATACTAGCCCCGCTGATAGACCCTATACTCTCTGCTAGGACTTCATCAAATGTCCCATCCTGATTATTAATGTATAGGTAATCCCTCTCAAAGAAGTCATTGGACACATAGATATCTTCCCAATAATCATTGTTGACATCACCTACTGTAATCCCTAAGCCAAATCCAATCACGCTGCCGTAGATCCCCGCTTGCTCGCTAACATCGACAAATACGCCTTGATCATTTCGTAAGAGTTTATCTCCACCTTCTTTGTCTCGTTTAGGCCTCTCGTTAGTCCTTAGATTAAAACTGCCAATGGCTTGATAAGAATTGTTGAGAATATAGGCATCTAAGTCTCCGTCCTTGTCATAATCAAAAAATGAAGCATGAGTCGAATACCCTGTATCATTGAGTCCATACTCCTCCGCTTTATCGGTAAAGCTTAGGTCTCCATTGTTGATGAATAATTCGTTTTCCTTATTGCCACCTTTGATATCGCCAGAATTACACACATAGATATCCAAAAAACCATCAGCATTGATATCGACCATAGTCACTCCTGTAGACCACGACTTAGTGCCACCGACACCTGCACTATCAGTAACATCTGTGTATGTTCCGTCACCATTGTTGAGGTACAAGCGATTGGAGAGGAGATTGGCAGTAAAATATATGTCTGTCCAACCATCATTGTTGATATCGCCAAGTGCCACTCCACCACCATTGTAGTAATTACGGTACTTATAGACATTGAAGTCTCTGTCATAAGTGAGTTCATTGATAAAATCGATACCTATAGCTGTATTGTCAAGAATATCAAATAAGCTATCATCGACTCGCTCATTATCGCAAGATGAGATTAGCAAGGATAACGCTATAGCAATAATATATGGACTACTTCTCACCATTTAGTTTAAATCTATTGTCTTCTATTTTTACCATTACTTCTTTTGTGTCTTTTGGATATACAACAATCTGCCGATTGCCATCTACCTTGACATAACTCTTGATATCATTGATCCCTAAATCAATCTGTATAAAATCATTTCCTCCAAACTGATCAAGCAGGTATGCTTTAACCTTATGTATTAACTTATCTGCATGGAGCTCTTCATTCCAGTCGGCATAGGCTACGTAATAAAATCGCATACTAAGGCCTCTCATGATATTATCATCATCAAAGATTCCGAAGAAAAGAATGTCAACCTGCCTATCCTCATCGAGCAAATCTTCCTTTGGAATCTCATACTTGACATTCTTGTTATCCGGGCCGTGACTGATGACCTTGTCACTGTTGAGCGTCCAACAAATCGAATAAAACTGCATGCGAGACTGTCCCATCTTAAGACCGAGAAACAAATCTTCATTGACTATACCTGATGCCAACTCACTCTTCACCAGTTTATCATACTCACTCCTGCATGACATCATCAAAAAAATAGAACATGCCATCAAAAAAAACTTAGTCCTCATAGTCTAGTCTATATTTAATTAAGTCTTGCTGATTAACCCCTATCCAGTATTCGTGATGGCCGCATTTTTCTATTAATCTTATCTCCCCTCTGATGTTTAATAACTCAACTGTGTCAAACCCATATACCGCACCAGTCATACTACCAAGTATTAGCGAACCTGTCGAAGCATCGTCTTGGCCAAACTGAGGTTTATATCTATAGTGGTTACCTCCTATTAAGATGTCTTGGATTCCATCATCATTAATATCATCAACAGCTACAGCATGAGTAGAAGTGTACTGTATCTCATCTGGAAAAGGAATAAATTCAAACATACCTTTATTATTGATAAAGATACCACTACGCAATTCTGTCACCTCTCTGATCACCGTAGACTCAAGAATATTCTTTTCAAATAAATCACTCATAGACATCTCAGCATATTCAGCGTAAGACCTGGCGACTGACCTCACCAGAGGTATCTGCGCTGTGATTTCATCATAGTCCAATATAGGATAATCCTTTCCATCTATGACGATGGTACCAATTTGTTCTGCTTTGCCATTATCATCAAAGTCGTTTATATAAAGACGACTTCGAACATTAAGATAGGAGTTAAGACCTTGATTGCCTCCTATTATATCAAGATCTCCATCTCGATCTATATCTACAATCTTTAGGTCCCTCCAAAGACCACTCTTCTCTGACATCTCCCCGATGTTGTCGATCAGCTCAAACTTGTTCTGGCTCAGGTTATAGGTCCTAATAGCCATCCATTCTCCTGCTACTACTATCTCGTTTGTGCCATCTTGATTGAGATCCATTATCTCAACATCTCTTATCATTGCGACAGACGGATCTGATAATACGGCAGATTTTTTGTACTGATTTTTTCCCAGATTTTCGAAATAAATTAAGCTGGTTGATGTCCCATACACTTCGTCATTTAGGCCTTCGCCTACTATTAAGTCCTCCAATCCATCACCATTGAGGTCTGCACTTGCTACACAACTGGTCACCATCTTATGACTAAAAGGTAAGGCACCTTTCACCAACTGATATACTCCATCTCCTTTGTTCTCATACAGTAGGTCATCTAATTCAGACGAATACTGCGAAAACACTCTCGACCCATGAGCGGCATATATGTCTAAGTCCCCATCACCATCAGAATCAAAAGTGTGCAAGGCTGTCACATGTGGTCTAAAACTTTGATTAAAAAAAGACGAATCGACCATGGGCATTTGATGATCACTATTAGTTACAATTTTTAATGGGTGGTTTTGGCTGCCACCAGTGATTACCGAAGATTTACCTTGATTGACAAAAGCCAGCACAGGCCCAATACTCGGGGTCATATAGGTCAATAATTTTTCCTTGTTAAATTCATTAAACACTCGAACTGGATAGTTATAATCAATTCTATCTAATTCGGTTAACTCAACTTTCCTACTTAGGTCATTCCCACTTGTAACATTTATTCCTGCGTTATTCTTTTCAATGACATTCTCCCTATTTATGTCGATACTTCGATCTACTTGGACTGTGCCGTCAGGCCAAATGACCTTGATAGAGTCTATGGTAAGATGCTGTCCTAAACCTATGGTTACTTTTTGCGAATTTGTGCTTTGAAATCCCCTGAAAGGATTATTCTCAACATGCTGAATCATATCATCAGCATAGACAATAAGTTCAGTTCCTATCGTACTGTGTTGATCTACTTTATCTGATAGGTGGACTGTCATATAATTGTTCTGGCTGTTATTTTGAAGGACAAAGGCACCATCATTTATGTTTGATATGACCATATCTACATCACCATCGAGATCTAAATCACTCAGTGCTGCACCATTGCTATAAGATGGAGGTGTGTTAGTCTGTATGCTTGAGACATTTTGAAACGTGAAATTTTCATTTTGTTTAAAGAAGGCGTTCATAGTTTTACCCTCAGGCATGATGTCGATTAGTTTTTTCAGCGATTCTTCATTACGCTGGGACACCAGATCGCCCACACTTTGCTCATTTGCCATATATGCCAGATAATCTCTGTCCAGAAGGTCCTTTCCTACCCCATTACTAATAAAAATATCCTTGAGGCCATCATTATTCATATCGAATATAAGCGGTGCCCAACTCCATTCTGTTGATCCTACTCCTTTTGCCCTGCTGATATCAATGAACTGTTCGCCTGTATTCAGCTGCAACATGTTTCGCCCTAATTGACGATGATAACCACTCTGTTCTGCTCGAGTATATTTATCCCAACTCTCATAGGTAGCTTTAGTTTTTTTTCTTGCCAACGTAGATGGTGCCATCTCGGCGACGAATATATCCTTATGCCCGTCCTCATTTATGTCAGCAACATCTACTCCCATAGATCCTAATGAGTGGCTTGCAATATAATCCGCTCCCACCTCATCAAAACCTCTTCCTGCCTGATTGAGATATAAATAGTCTCTTTCAAAAAAGTCATTGCCGACATAGATATCCTTCCAGCCATCTCCATTAATGTCACTAGTGTTGACACCAAGGCCAAAACCGATATCGCTCGTATATATCCCTAATTCATTGGATCTGTTGACGTAAACACTCTCCTCATTGACCAACATCATGTTGCCAGTTTCTGAAGAAATATCCCTCAGACCCTCCCTAAGATCGTAGCCCCCTACAGATCTTATTGAATTGTTTAATAGATAACAATCTAAATCGCCATCTCTATCAAAATCAAAAAAACTGGCATGGACAGAAAAACCTTTGATATCCAAACCATATGAAGCGGCTTGCTCCTCAAATATCCAGTTACCCTTATTAATAAATAGTTCATTTGTCCTTCTCGGACCATTAGGTGGTCCAGACTTGCAAACATATATATCCAACCAGCCATCATTATTAATATCAACCACGCTCACTCCTGTGCTCCAACTACCATGACATGTTAACAAGTCTGAAGTAACATTCTTAAACTTTAATTGACCTAAGTTTTGGTATAATTGGTTATCTACTTGATTGCCTGCAAAATAAATATCGTCTAATCCATCATTGTTAAAATCCCCAATGCCGACTCCAGCTCCATTGTAATAATTGCGATAGGTATATGGATTAAGTTCATTAGTATATGCTAGTTCATTATTAAAAGTGATGCCACTTTCTGTCACCAGTGTATATAACTGGTCTTGCTTGGTAGTACAAGAGCTCCAACAACTCATCACAATTATCAAACCATGAATGATAAGAACTCGAATCATGCCTTTTATAGTTCTACTGACTAAAAAAAGGGTTATTTCAATTAATTGAAATAACCCTCATTCTTTTTTAATACAGAATTCTATTAGTACCCTGGATTTTGTGTTAGAGTACCATTAGCAGCCTGAATCTGCTCAAATGGAATAGGGAAAATATTTACATGCGCTGGTGACGCAGGTTTTTCCCACCATGTATCATTATACTTATCAAATCTTATAAGATCCGTTCTTCTAGAAGACTCCGCAAACATTTCTCTACCTCTTTCTGCTAAAAATTCGTCAGCATCTAAACTAGTGTAAGCAGAAACACCTGCTCGAGCCCGAATAACATTAACATCTGAGATAGCAGCATTCCAATCTCCGGCCATTCTTGCTCTTGCCTCGCCTCTCATAAGGTATACATCACCTAATCTTACGATTGGGTAATCATTATCCATATCTGGACGTCCGAACAATTTGTACGAAAACTTAGCAGGTCTAGCACCGGCCTCTCTGACATAGTTAGGAGTTAACTCATTGATCTCTGGCGTGTAATCGAGTACGATATCATCGTCATCCGCCGCAAAATCTAACACTGAAGAACCTCCAAAGTCAGCCTGTGGGCCAAATAGGAAGCTCGCCTCTCTCCTAGAATCGTTCACATCATAGGAATTGAAAAACTCCTCAAGAGTTGCATATCCATTCCATGGCTGTGCATCAAAATTATAGGTAAACTGCGAAGAGTAGTGAAGATTCATTTGAGAAAAGTTCATTCCTCCTGCATTCACTTCGTTGTACTCTACTGTAAAGATATTTTCTGGGTTTCCATTATTATTCGGAGCGAATACTGCTGCGAATCCAGATAAATTGTCAGGATCCGAAGCTACCGATGGTCTCTTACCTAAGTTTGGAACCTCGCATCCACTACCACATAACTGGTATACACCACTGTCTATAATGAAAGATGCTGCCGCATCAGCCTCAGTCCATCGGGCTGTACCTGTATACACT